>JAWLGG010000292.1:0-4526 GCA_041685155.1 Chromatocurvus sp. | reverse complement strand
CAAGGGCGATCGGGCTCGCCCAGGGTGCCCTCGACGCTGCGATGAAGTATGCGGATGAGAGAGTGCAATTCGGGCAGGCACTGTCACAGTTTCAGGACATACGCTTCAAGATTGCCCGAATGGCGACCGATATTGAAGCCGCACGGCAGCTGAACTATAGCGTTTGTGCAAAGATTGATCAGGGAGGCCGCTGCGACAAGGAAGCATCCATGAGCAAATGGTTTGCCACGGAAATGTCCGAGCGTGTCGCGAGCGATGCACTACAGATACTTGGCGGGGCTGGTTACACAACCCACTTCCCGGTAGAGCGCTACTGGCGGGACGCGCGGCTTACCAAGATATTTGAAGGTACATCGGAGATCCAACTCCGGATTATCTCCGACCAACTTCTGGGTAAGGTCACCGCATGACCGCAGGACAGGAGGACTCCGGAATGTCTGATCCCACAGATAACAAGCCCGATTTCATGAAGCGGGCCATTCCGTGGGACAAGGGCAACAGTCTTTCGGCCTTTGAGCCGGAAGTGGCTTTCGATCATCACTGGGGGCGCACTGTAAACGCCGGCGACAACAGTCTTTTCGTGTCGTTGACGCAGATGTACAACCCGCTTTACTTCAATCAGCCGCACGCCAGGCTTCAGGGGCATGAGGACATCGTTGTTGCGCCGTTACTGGTTTTCAATATCGTTCTCGGTCTTTCCGTTGAGGATCTCAGCCTGCGAGGCCCGTTCGTGGGCATCAACAACTGCGAATTCCACAGGACTGTTTATGTGGGTGACACTTTGACGGCAAGGAGCACAGTCCTGTCCAAACGCTATTCCAGGAAGCATCCGGGCGCGGCCATAGTTACCTGGCATACTCAGGGCTTCAACCAACGGCAGGACCTCGTCATCGAGTATACGCGCTCAAATCTCCTGAAAGACTGAAAAAAGGCATCCGCCTCCTCTACCAACACTGCCCGGACTCAAATATGCCAAAAACCAGTGACATGACAGGCAATGATAATTTTTATGAAGACTTCGAGGTTGGCGCGGTCTATAAACATGCGCGCGGAAAAACAGTGACCCAGAACGAAGCAGTTACGATTTGTCACCTGGTGATGAACACCGCTTCCGGACACTTTGACGACCACATGATGGCCACCGCGCATGCAGCCGGAAAAATTCACGTCGGTGAATCAATCGTGTACGGCGGCGTGACGATCGCGATAGTTATAGGCCTCGCCTATCAAGATACCGGCGAGCAGGTCATCCGGGAAACGGGCATGGACAACATCAGGCTTTTTCGCCCGGTTCTGCATGGAAGCACCCTTTACTCTTACACTGAAATCCTTGCAAAGGAAATCGAGGATGAAGGCGCGGGCTCGATAACCTTTCGTCATTATGGTGTGGACCAGAATGATGAACTGGTGTTTCAAGGGGACAGATCCGCGTTGGTACGCAGGAAGCAGGCTGATTACTGACACTACGGCTGACGGGCGGCATCAGGTGGTCACGATGAATTTTATGCAGGAAAGCTTCACCAGCGTGCTGGCGGAATATATTGCAGGAATCGAGTATGAAGCGCTCCCGGAAGATGTTTCAGATTTCGCACGCTGCGCTTTGACCGACTTCACCGGCTGCTGCATCAGGGGCGCCATTGAAGATGCGACACTTATTCTCGGAGAGGAGCTGTTCAGCCAGCCAATGGCGCCGGAATCGCTGATCCCGACCAGGTTCGTAACAGCGAATGCGCCCTCCCTTGCACGGCTCTATGCTGCTTCCGGGCACGTCAACGACTTTGACGACACCCATCCCGGGCAGGGCATTCATCTTGGTTCCCCGGTCATTGGTGCCGTGCTTGCCCTGGCGACGTGCCAACCCTTTTCAGGACGCGAGGTGATTGCCGCTATCGTTGCTGGCTACGAGACAGCGATCAGGGTCGGCGAGCAGCTAACGCCCGAGCACTACGAAAAGGGCTTCCACACGACAGGCACAGTCGGTATTTTCGGCGCGTCGGCTGCGTGCGGACGACTGCTTCGCCTTGATCCGGAACAGCTCAAGCAGGCCCTGGGCCTGGCGACCACCCAGGCCGCGGGGGTCAAGTGTACTTTCGGGACCATGGCGAAATCTTTCAATGCCGGTGCCGCGGCGGCCAATGGCCTGCTATCCGCCAGGCTTGCTGCCCGGGGCTATACCGCACCAGAGTCATCGCTGGAAGAGAAAAAGGGGTTCTTCGATCTGTACGCCGGCAAACCCCCTTCTGAATGGGTCCTTCCGGAACCAGACAGCTGGTTGATCCGCGACAATATCTTCAAGCTGCATGCCGCCTGCCTGGCCACCCATCCAATGATTCATGGTCTCGCGGGCTTCAAGCAGCAAAATGCTGCACCGGTAGCTGATATCAGGGAGGTATCACTCCGTGTTTCACCGCTCGCCCTCGCCACGGCCAGCATCCTGAAGCCGCAGTCGCCCCTGGAGGCTAAATTCTGTTTTCCACAAATTGCGTCACTTGTGCTCGCGGGATGGGATACCGCATCCGAGAGCTCCTACTCTGCGGATGCATTGACAAATGCAGAGCTGGGTAGCCTGCGCGAGAAAATCACTGTGCAGGCCGATCCCGACGTTGCTACGGAGCACACCGTCATTGAATTGACCATGGCGGATGGTCAGCATGCGTCGCTTTTGGGGAAAATGAGCGATGGGCCGTCGACATTGGATGAGCTGACCCCTCTGATCAACAGCAAATTCGTCAGTAATGTAAGCCACGTGCTCGGTGGAGAGATAGCTGCAAGCCTGCTGTCTCAGCTGAAGCGTGCGGAAAGCCTCGATCCTGTGTCATTCGTGAACCCATAACGTCAATCGGGGCCCGAAATGCCTGAGCAAGCTACGATGCTCGAGGTGACAGATGCATTTCACAAGTCTCCTCGATCCGAGCATAGGCCGCCTCTATGTCAAAAGCCGTGCTACTGATGAAGTATTGAAGCGTTATGCCCCGCAACATCCCGAGGAAAAGTACTGCAAAGGACTCAAGATCTGTCGATGGCTCTATTTCCCCGGCCCGCTGCGCCGTCGTCAGGCCGTTTACGATAGATCGCCTGACTTTCAGGTCATGTTCCTGAAAGATAGGCCTCAGCTCCCGGGATGAAGAGTAGCTTTCGTTCATCAGTCGATACTGGGCCAGCATAAGATCAGAGCCTGCGACGACCGCCTCCAGGTAAAGCCTGGCCATCAGCTTAAGATTATCAAGCCCCCCGTCGTCCGCATGCGCCGGCTTGATTACCCGCTCTTCCCAAAGCTCAAGTATTCGCTCGGTAATAGCCTGAAGCAGGTTGCTCTTCGATCCAAAGCGATACCCGGGCAAGCCCCTGCTAACGCCGGCTTCCGCACCGAGTTTGGCGAAGGTCATTTTGCTGGAGCCATCCCGGGCGATGAGCTTGATCGCCGCCTTGTACATTGCCTTGTCGGAGGCCTCTGTTCTTTGGGCTTGCGTTCTGCGAGGCAATGGTCTGTTCATTCTTGCCTCCGCTCAAGCTCTCGCATTCTTTCAACCATTGCAGACCTCATAAGGCCATTTCGGGCCTACCGGGAAACCAGAGGTTTAACGGCAGTCAGGGGTAATGGCGGGATTGCGCGCGGCGGCTTTTTTTCTCCAGGCCGTCGGAGACACCCCATGCCGGATTTTGAAGGCCCGGGCAAAAACGCTTGGCTCGGAGAAGCCGAGGATCTCCGAGAGCATGATTTGCGACATATTGGAGTCTTTCAGCAGATGCTCCGCTACATCCAGCCTTGCTTCGGCTCGCAACTCGCGGAAGGTGACCCCATGTCGATTCAGCTCACGCTGCAGCTTTTTGGGGTGCAACCCGAGCATCGCCGCGAGGCTCGCCTGCGTGCACTCTTCGACCTGGATCTTGTGGCGAATCAAGAGCTTCACTCGTGCGCAGAAATCAATCTTACCCGGCTGATCCTCTTCGATTTCTGCAATCTGCCGGGCAAGGATACTATGGTAATCCCTGTTATGCCCACGAACTGGACGGTCAAGATCAGCCGCAGGGAAAACAATGCAGGTATACTGTCGATCGAACAGAACCTTCTGTCCGAAGAGTCGATTATATTCTCTCACGCACGAGGGGGCAGCGTAGTTGAAATGAACCGATGAAGGCTGCCATGAATCGCCGCAAATATTCCTTAAAGCCCGCGTCAGCTGGGCCACGCTTTTGGACGTGTATTGAAAGGTTGGCGCCTCCGCCGCGAGGTGGTCATAGCGAAAAAGCGAGACCAGATCACCGTGTTCCTCCAGCCGCCAGTCGATGCTCTCGTTCACCAGGTGAAAATGATCTGTCAGTGTCTTCAGCGCTGCTCGCACGTCCGGAGACTGCATGAACAGCAGCCCGGGGATGCTCTCCGAAAGGGCCTTTCGCCTGCAGCCCAGCAGCAGGCCGAAATCCGCCCTCTGCAGCTCCCGCGCAGCCATATCCAGCAATTTTACCAGAGAGATGCTGGGCAATTGCATACCGGGGTCGTCAAACAGGCTGGCGCTAAGACCGGC
>JAWLGG010000291.1:0-4530 GCA_041685155.1 Chromatocurvus sp. | reverse complement strand
GAAGGGCCGCAGCACACGCACCGTGAGCCGCGTTGCACTCGCTTGAATTGGCGACGGCCAGTCCTGCACTCGCGCGCCTCGCTCACAGCGCTTGTGCTGCGGCTGAGCATTACCGAACTTACCGCGTGGCCCACTAGCGCTCTTCCGAACTGGCGCGACGGTAGGCCACTTCCCGGCGATGGTGCCGGAAAATCAGCTTGCCCAGCCAGTCGTGTGCGGCCCCGCTGAGCCCGACAAAGCGCACCCGGGCGCGGCCCTCGGCGTACTCGGCGTCGCTGCTGATGACTTCGCCGTAGCAGCACAGGGGCTTGGGAAGGCCGCGCTGGATATACAGCTCCAGAAACACCGTTGAGCCCGGCGCCGGCACGCTGCCTTCCCACTGCACTCCCGAGGCGCTGACGCTGACGGCGCGCGTTCCCGGAATGTCGAGTTCGTGGTAGACCAGCGAGCTGACCAGGTCGAGCAGCAGGTTGAGCTTGAGGTCGAGCCGGGCGATTTCCTGGTGAATACCCGCGGCGCTTTCCTGGGGGTCCTTGTGCGACGCGCCGTCGCCGATCACCGAGACCGCGCGCAGAAAGCTCTCGTTGGAGGCGTTGACCATCGCCAGGTGGGTCTTGTCCAGCGCGTGGTCCACCGCGCGCCAGGCAAGGGCAATATTGTCGCTGTAGGTGAGGCCGTCAGTGGCCTGCGAGGTGTCGTCCGGGTCGGTCATGGTGGCAGTCTCTGGGCCGCTGTGCATCGGGGCACAACATACCACAGGTGGCGGCCTTCGCCGCCAGCATCAGGGGCTGCGCCTGACGTCGTGGTAGCTGTCGATGGCACTGCGCGTGCGCGCCTGGGCGATGCCCTGCTGCAGCACGCCCTCGCGAGCGCTGGCCAGCTGCGCCATTAGCTCCTCGTTGAGGTGCAGCACGGCGGCCAGCGCCTCGGCCACCAGCTCCGCGTTGCCGGGGTCTACGGCCTCGCTGAAACACTGCTTCAGATCCTCGCGCCTTTCCGACTCGTACTCCGCGACCCTGTCCCACTCACCGGCCTGCGCCAGCCTGACCATGTCCTGCGTCATGGTCAGAACGCGGGCCAGCCGACGGCACTGGGTCAGGGCCTCTGCACTGTCGGCCCGGATGGCCTCATGTTCGGCTACGGCGGCATCCTCGTGCGCGGCACTGCGATCGTGGCCGGTCTGCCTGCTATCGGGGAAGGGCACGATCATCGCCCTAGCGGTACTCGGCGGGAATGGCATCCCAGCCGGCCTTGATCTCTTTCAGGAGCGAGCGCACCTCGTCCAGGGCGCCGATATCGCTCTCGGTGCTGGCCTGCAGCAGGCGGCGCTGCATGTAGTCGTACAGGTCACCCAGGCGGATGGCCAGCTCACCGCCGCGCTTCTCGTCCAGGCTGACGCGCAGGTTGTCGATGATGCTGATCGCCTTGCCCAGCAGCTCGCCCTGACGGCCCTTCTCCCCGCGCTCGATCGCCCCCTTTGCCGCGGCAATGCGATCCACCGCGCCATCGATCAGCATGCTGATCAGCTGGTGCGGCGAGGCGTCGGTGACGCCACTCTGTACACCAACGGCGGAATAGGCGCTCAGGGCCCTGTTTACATTCATACGGCATGCCTCATGGGATTATCAACGGTTGTTTTCACCCGGCAGCGGAATGCCGGCGAGCTGTTCTGTGAGAAATTCCCCGGTGTTCTGCAGCTGTGACAGCAGCGTATCCAGCGCGTTGAACTGGGCGCGGTAGCGCGATTCGAGCGCCTCCATGCGGCGGTCCAGGGCCTCGCGGTCATCGCCGAGGCCGTCCACGCGACCCTGCAGGCCATCGGTGCGCGTATCCAGCAGACCGGAGCTGGAGAGGAAACCATTGAGCAGGCCGCCGAGACGGTCGGCAACGCCCCGCGACAGCAGCACACTGCCGCGCTCGCCCAGAGTGCCGCCGGTGACGGACAGGCGCAGCCCATCGATGGCAGTGCCGGCGGCACCCGTCAGCAGCTGCCCGTTGCCGGTGGCGGCAATCCCGGCAATGGTCCCGGCGACATCCGTGCCCGCCGTGCCGGTGCCGACGTCCAGCCCCAGCGTCGCGGCGGAGGAGGTGCCGACAGCGGTGATGTCGACACCGGACTCCGACCCGAAGCGCGCCGAGCGTATCTGCAGGGCGTTGCCGGCGGTGAAACTGACCTCGACGCTGATGCCGGCCGCCGACAGGTTGCCATCGCCGTTGATGCGCGACTGGATCTCCGCCGCCAGCGCCGCCGCCGAATTGTAGCTGCCCTGGGTGAGGCTGATGGACCCGGTGGCGACGCCATCCACCGTGAGTTGCAGGCTGCTGTTGTCGCCGTCGATCAGCAGAGGTGTGCCGGCGCCGGGGGGCGTGATCGGGCTGCCCTCCACAAAACCCCGAGAGGCGAGCTGGGAAATGTTGACGGGGAGTTCCCCGACGTCTGTCGCGGCACCGGAGCCGAGGAAGGCGATGTTGCTGTCGGTGGCAGACCCGGCCCGTGCAAACACGCCGGCCACGCTCTCGAAGTCGTTCTGCAGTGCCGCGTCCAGGCGGGTGCTGTCGATCCGCAGCGTGCCGTCGCCGGTGGTGGTGATGCCGAGTTCCGCCAGGGAGGAAAAGGCCCCGGTAGCGCCCTCTGCGGGGGACGTGACCGCGCTGCGCACCTGGCTGATCACGGAGCGGGCAGAGAAATCCCCCTGCAGCGGGCCGGCGTTGCCGGATTCGGGATCGAAGCGGGTGAGGTTGCCCGCCGTGCGCACGAAGGTGTTGTAGCCCTCGACAAAATCGGTGATGCCCTCGCGCACCGCATCGCGGTTCTCGCCGACAGTTACCGTGACGGGCGCGGCGGCGGTCTCTTTCAGGGACAGGGTCAGGCCATCGACCGCCTCGGTCACGGTATTGCTGGCGCTGCTCAGCGACAGGCCGTTGATGCTGAACAGGGCATCCGTTGCCGCCGCGGTCTGGCTCAGGTTGCTGGCGCCTGCGTTGAACGCGAGCCGCGAGAGCCCGGCATTGTCCGTATCGATGCCGTCGCCATCGGCGACGCTGATCTCGACGCTGTTGGCGGCGCCGGTCTGGCTCGAGCTGAGCAGCAGCCGGAAGCCGCCGCCATCGTTGACGATGGCCGCCGTGACACCGGCATCTGCCGCATTGATGGCGTCGCGCACACCCTGCAGTGTGTTGTTGCTGCTGTCGATGGTAATGCTGGCGCTGCTGCGCTCGGGATTCTGCGTGAACCCGTTGTAGGTTCCCGGGCCGGGGTCGGCGGCGGTGTAGTCGGTCGTACCAAAGCGCAGCGTCAGGGTGCCCTCGCCCACCTCGTCCGTCAGCGAGGCAAACGAGCCGGAGGCGAGTGACTGGGCCTGCGCCAACTGATCCACCGCCACACTGTAGCTGCCGGGTGCGGCACTGGGCGTCGCCGACGCGCCGAGTGCGGCGGAATTGGACGACGATGCCGTGCGCTGGGTGAAGCTGGACAGCGACCCGAGCCCTGTCACGCTGTTCTGGAAATCAGCCAGTGCTCCCTTGAGGGTACCGAAGGCGGACAGCTCGCTGGTCAGCGTCGATTCGCGACGCAGCAGGCGGTTTTCCACCGGCGCGCGCTCCGCCGCGACGAGCTGCGTTACCAGACCTTCGATATCGAGTCCCGAGCCTATGCCTGTCGCTACTACCATGACAATCCTTTACTGCGGTTGCTGCTGGCCCTGACGCCGATGCCCTGGCCGCCCGTGAGCCGGGCCGTGTTTGCTACGTTCTGTCCTGACCCTCTCCGGCCCGTCCTTACAATGGCGCTACCCGTTGTCACGCCTTTCGCCATGAGTGGCCAGCAAAAACAGTGCCAGCGCCAGCCCTCGATCCACTCTCAGCTTTCGCTGTCTAGCAGCAGACCGCGGACCGGACTCCCGGCGCTCGCGGTTTCGGCCGCCAGCTGCTGCTCCAGGAATCTCGCCACCGCGACAATCTCTTCCTGCGGAATCTGCCGCACCACCTCGTCGGTGTCGCTGTCGAGTACTGTGATAATAGTGGAGCCCAGTGTCTTGTCCACTGCGATCTGCAGCGAACGATTGACGGTCTGTATATACTCGGAGATATCCCTCGCCGCCTGGGCGACGTCCTGCGCCGAGGGCGCTGCTGCGCGCTCCGGTACACTGGCAACCGGCGCCGGATTGCCGCCGGAGGCCACCACTTGCCGTGGCGCAGCCGTTTCTCCATCGGTGCCGCGCCTGGTCGTGCCGGCCTGCGCCGCCGTTGTAACTACTGACGAAGCATCAACTGAAGTCGCCATATCCTTGTCCTCTGTGGAACATCGCCATCACTGTGCGAAAAGCACAAAAGGCGCAGGGGCAAATGCCCCCGCGCCTCCCGACAGCAGCTCTCTTGTTGTCATATCACCTACTGCAGCAGCGCCAGCACGTTCTGCGGCTGCGCGTTGGCCTGTGCCAGGATCGAGATACCAGCCTGCTGCAGAATCTGCGCACGGGTCAGGTTGGCCGTCTCCTGGGCAAAATCCGCATCCCGGATCCGCGAACGCGA
>JAWLGG010000290.1:0-4535 GCA_041685155.1 Chromatocurvus sp. | reverse complement strand
GACTCAGGCAAGGCAGATTGAACCTGAAGTCAATGCGCCTTACGCACATCGCGATCATCAAAGGTAAGTGCCGCGCTGCCCATGTCGACATGGAAAGCCGCCAGTTCTCTCAGATTTCTGAACGAGAGGTCGCCAAGATAGCTGCAGCCCAGATTCTTATAGTCGGCGAAACCGCGAATGATTACATTTGCAACGAAATTGAATCTTACCTTGCACTCACGAGCTGTCATTGCCGGAAGCGCCTTTCGGCTGAGTTTGGCAAATCGCTGAACTACGACACCGGCGGAGCGGCTAAGCAGTTCGTGCACAGCGGGATTAGTATCGAACTCCATCCGGGCAATGGTTCGAATCGCTTCGTATCCCCAATCATAGCTCTCGATAATTACAACATACGGGTTAACGAAGACTTCGAGAATTTCACGTACTTCAATGTCCCCAATCCTGGCGCGCCGCTCGAGTTCAGTGAGAGCTGACTCGCGCGTCAAATCGAAATGGTCCTGGATAAACTGGTCAACCGCAGCAATAAGTTTCAGCTTGGAGCCGAAGTGATAATGCAGTGCAGAGTTATTTTTGTGTCCTGCCTCGCGATTGATCAATCGCAGGGGAACGGCATCGACCCCGTGCTCGGCGAAGAGTCGAATCGATGTGAGAATCAGATTCTGCTTGGCTACGCTTCCTGCTGATGTGTCATTTGCCAATTTACAGTCCTTCGCGGTAATTTTTGACTTCATGCCAACAGCGCCTCGCTAACGGAAGCATTTGCCGTAAGACGCGCAAGTGGTAAACAATCTTACGGGGTATTCTCAACACGTTCATCTGCTCTCCACTTCATCCACATCTGCGTTTCTGCCTGCCCGCTCCTGAATTCCTTTCCTTTAGTCCTTGCGGCAAGAACGCACCAGCCTCCACAAAGCGATAATGCTGAACACCGCCGTAGGTAGTCATTCTACCGCCCAATATGCTGTGCAGGATATTTGAGAGGCGATCCAGTTTGCGCATCATCACTGAGATCAGCCTTGGGTTTTTCCCTGCGTAACCCTGTAAATTTATACTTTGGACTTTCCCCTTATCGTGATGAGCAGTAACCGCGCCTTTCCGGATTGCGCGGCGTCAACGTTATCGCAAAGTAGCAACAAATTTACCCATCAATTCCCCATCACATGAAAAGAAACAGGGTGTGACGGTATGAAACATTCTTGGCGTATTTCGGTATGGTAAGGTTCTGATTTAGCGAAATTATCTAGGATTTTACTCAATTGCAGAGTGTTTCACTACGATGCAGGAAGGTGGCGGAGAGAGAGGGATTCGAACCCTCGATAGGGCTATAAACCCTATACTCCCTTAGCAGGGGAGCGCCTTCAGCCACTCGGCCACCTCTCCGGGGCGCGGAATCATATCATTGGCCGACGGAAAAAATCAAAACGGATTCCGTGCGGGCAGAATCAGGAGGGTTCATTGTCTTCGGAGGGCTTGTCGGCGATGCGCTGGTAGATCTCCTTCCGGTGCACGCTGACGTCCTTGGGTGCGTCCACGCCGATGCGCACCTGATTTCCCTTGACGCCGAGCACAGTGATAGTGATGTTATCGCCCACGATGAGCGACTCGTTTACCTTGCGCGTGAGAATCAACATATCGTTAAGCCTATCGTCCGTGATCGCCGCAGCCGGCGGTTGCTTGCGGAGGCCAGGCCACTGGGCCATGCCCCTTCACTACCGTTTTAGCGGTTTCCCCACCGCAGACCAACCCCCTCCGTGGGCTTAGGCAGCGTGCTCGTCCCGGGGTTCCCCGTCCAGCCCGAATGAGGCGTGCAGGGCCCGCACGGCGAGTTCCAGGTACTTCTCGTCGATGATCACGGAGATCTTGATCTCTGACGTGGTGATCATCTGGATGTTGATACCGACCTCGGCCAGCGCCGCGAACATCTGGCTGGCGACCCCGGCATGGGAGCGCATGCCGACCCCCACTACTGACACCTTGGCAATCCGGCTATCACTGCGCACCTCGGCGGCGTCCATGCTCGCGGCTACCTCGCGCAGCACGGCCTCGGCCCGCACCAGGTCGTTGCGGGGGACGGTGAAGGTGAAGTCAGTGGTGTTGTCGCCGGCGACGTTCTGCACGATCACGTCGACCTCGATATTCGCCTCGCCGATGGGCCCGAGGATGCGGTAGGCGGCGCCGGGCGTGTCGGGTACGCCGCGCACGGTGAGTTTGGCCTCGTCGCGGTTGAACGCGATCCCGGCAACGGTGGGAGCTTCCATGGCCTCATCCTCCTCCAGGGTAATCAGCGTGCCCGGGCCGTCCTTGAAGCTGTGCAGCACGCGCAGGGGCACGTTGTACTTTCCGGCGAACTCCACGGCGCGTATCTGCAGCACCTTGGAGCCCATGCTGGACATTTCCAGCATCTCCTCGAAGGTGATGCGATCGAGGCGACGGGCGCCGTCCACGACCCGTGGATCGGTGGTGTAGACGCCGTCTACGTCGGTGTAGATCTGGCATTCGTCGGCTTTCAGCGCGGCGGCCAGGGCCACCGCGGTCGTGTCGGAGCCGCCGCGGCCCAGCGTCGTGATATTGCCGTGTTCGTCCACGCCCTGGAAGCCCGCAACCACGACCACGGTGCCATTGGCCAGGTCGGCGTGCAGACGCTGGTTGTCGATCTCGCGGATGCGTGCCTTGGTGTGTGCGCTGTCGGTAAGAATGCGTACCTGGGAGCCGGTGTAGCTCCTTGCGCTGCAGCCGCGCTTGTTCAGTGCCATGGCCAGCAGCGCCGTTGTCACCTGCTCGCCGGTGGAGACCAGCACGTCTATCTCTCGAGGCAGCGGTGTCTCGCTGATCTCCTGCGCCAGCCCGATCAGCCGGTTGGTCTCGCCGCTCATGGCGGAGACCACCACGACCACGTCGTGTCCCGCCGCGCGAAAGCCGGCAACCTTCTCCGCTACCTGCTCAATGCGTGCGACCGTACCTACGGAGGTTCCGCCGAACTTCTGGACGATCAGGCTCACGCACTGACGCCCATCCGCTCGCCGACCCAGTCGGGAATGGCGGCGAGCACGCCGTCCAGTGCCGCAACGTCGGTGCCGCCGCCCTGGGCCATGTCCGGGCGACCGCCGCCCTTGCCGCCGAGGCGGCCGGCGAATTCGCGCATCACGTCGCCGGCCTTGATGCGATCAGTGAGGTCTGCCGTGACGCCGCAGGTCAGCGCCACCTTGTCGTCGTTCACCGCGGCCAGGAATACGACACCGCTGCCCAGCTTGTTCTTGCACTGGTCCATGGTCTCGCGCAGGGTCTTCGCGTCGGCGCCATCGACGTTGACGGCCAGTACTTTTGTGTCACCCACGGCGACAGCGCGGGAGGTCAGGTCGCCGCCGGCGGAGGATGCCAGCTTCTGCTTCAGGCGTCCGACTTCTTTCTCCAGTTCGCGGGCCTCGCTGCGCAGGCCCACCACACGGTCCGCGACCGTGGCCGGGCTCGCCTTCAGGGCCTCGCACACCGCCTGCAGCTGCTCTGCCTGGGCGTCGATCGCGGCGATGGCGCCCTCCCCGGTCACCGCTTCTATACGGCGCACGCCGGCGGCAACGCCGGCCTCGGCGATAATGCGAAACAGGCCGATATCGCCGGTGCGGTCCACGTGGGTGCCACCGCAGAGCTCCACGGAGAAGTCGTCCTCGCCCATACTGAGCACGCGCACTTCCTCGCCGTACTTCTCGCCGAACAGGGCCATGGCGCCCGCGGCCATCGCCTCGTCCATGCTCATGAGCCGCGTGGTCACGGGCGTGTTGGCGCGGATCTGACCGTTGACCCGGTCGCTGATGGCGCGCAGCTGGGCATGGGTCACGGCATCGGGATGGGAGAAGTCAAAGCGCAGCCGGCGCGAATCCACCAGCGAGCCCTTCTGGGCCACATGCTCACCGAGAATCTCCCGCAGCGCGGCGTGCAGCAGGTGCGTGGCCGAGTGATTCAGGCGGGTGCGCTGGCGCAGGCCGTGATCCACGCGGGCCTCGAGCCGATCGCCCTCGGTCACCGATCCCTCCAGCACCTTCACATGGTGCAGGTGGTGGGCCTGGGCTTTTGTGGTGTCGGTCACTTCCAGGCGCAGGCCGTCCGCCGACAGGTAGCCGGTATCGCCCATCTGCCCGCCGGACTCGGCGTAGAACGGGGTACTGTCGAGCACCACGACGCCGCTTTCATCGGCAGCGATCGAGGCGACCGGCTCGCCGTCGCGCAGCAGGGCCAGCACGCGGCCACTGCCCTCAACGCCGTCATAGCCGGTGAACTGCGTGCTGCCTTCCAGCCTGAGCGCGGTGTTGTAATCCACGCGGAAGCTGCCGCCTTCCTTGGAGCGCTCGCGCTGGGCGGCCATGGCGGCCTGGTAGCCTTCCATGTCCAGGGTCAGGCCGCGCTCGCGGGCGATATCATTGGTCAGGTCGGTGGGGAAACCGTAGGTGTCGTAAAGCCGGAACACCAGCTCGCCCGGTATCTCGTCGCCGTCCAGCCCCGCCAGGGCCTCGTCGAGGATGGCCATGCCGTTGTCCAGTGTC
>JAWLGG010000289.1:0-4543 GCA_041685155.1 Chromatocurvus sp. | reverse complement strand
GGCTGCGCGACAGCCCCGGCCAGGCAGCCCCAGGGTCGCCGAGCACGTCGGCGCCCGCCGCCCGCACATCGCGCAGGGTAGCGACGCCGACATTGCGCGAGTCGACCAGGTGACGCCGCTCGACGTGCAGACCGGGGGCGCCGGCCTCGACCAGGAAGGCGCTGAGGCCGTGTTCGTCGCCGGGTCGCCCGTCGCTGCGGGCAACCACGAGGAACGCGTCTGCGACATGGGCGTCGGTGACCAGGCACTTGCGGCCATCCAGAACGTGGTGGTCAGCATCGCGAGTGGCCCGCATGGCCGTGCGCAGGGGCGCGTGGTGCGCGCCCTCCTGCAGGGCCAGCGTCAGGATTTTCTCGCCACTGGCAATCGCCGGCAACCACCGCTCCTTCTGGGCCTCGGTGCCGAGCTCGGCGAGCACCGTGGCTGCCACGAGCACGCTGGACTCGAGCGGCGAGGCACTCAGGTTGCGGCCCGCCTGCTCGAGTACCAGACCGAGACCGGTGTAGCCATAGCCGAGGCCACCGTAGGCTTCCGGGATCGCGATGCCCGCCCAGCCCATGTCGGCCATTTCCCGCCATACCGCCGGGTCGAATCCCGTTTCGTCTTCGCTATCGCGCAGGGTGCGCAGGTGCGACACGGTCGCCTTCCCCGCGAGGAAGCCCGCGGCGGCATCGTTGAGCATCACCTGATCTTCATTCAGTACCAGCATGTTATCCCTCCCCTGCTAACCGGCGTTCACGCGTCCGGCAGGCCAAGCACCCGCTTGGCGACAATGTTCAGCTGCACCTCGCTGGTGCCACCCTCGATCGAGTTGCCCTTGGAACGCAGCCAGGCGCGGGCCGTCTCGCCGTTCCGGTAGACATCGCCGTCCCAGCCCAGGGCGCTCTCGCCACCCACCGCCAGGTTCAGCTCATTGCGCCGCTTGTTCAGCTCGGTGCCGTAGTACTTGAAGATCGAGGAGGCTGCGCCGAGGCCCTGCCCCGCCTTCACCTCGTCACCGACCCGCGCCATGGTGGCGGCAAAGCAGCGGGCATCCAGCTGGTACTGCGCAATGGACTGGCGCAGCGCACTGTTGTCCAGGCGGCCCTCGGCATCCGCACCCACCGTGTCCAGCGCCTTTTTGCCAAGGGAGGGCCCCGTAGACGCGCCGAACCCGGAAATCATCTCCCGCTCGTGGGTCAGCAGGTACTTGGCGATGGCCCAGCCCTTGCCCACTTCCCCGACGAGATCCTTTTTCTCGGCCCGCACGTTGTCGAAAAAGGTTTCGCAGAACGGGGATGATCCGCTGATCAGGCGGATCGGCCGGGTGGTTACGCCCTCCGAGGCCATGTCGAACAGAATGAAGCTGATCCCTTCGTGCTTGGAGCCGCTGTTGTCGGTGCGCACGAGGCAGAAAATCCAGTCTGCCCTGTCAGCGTAGGAGGTCCAGACTTTCTGGCCATTGATGAGGTAGTGGTCGCCCCTGTCTTCGGCCCGGGTCTGCAGGCTGGCAAGGTCAGAACCGGCATTCGGCTCCGAGTAGCCCTGGCACCAGCGGATCTCGCCGCGGCAGATGGGCGGCAGGTGTTCCTGCTTCTGCGCTTCGTTGCCGAACTTGAGCAGCGCCGGGCCGAGCATGGATATGCCGAAACTGTCCAGCGGGCGGCGCGCGCCGATGCGCGCCATTTCCTCACGCAGCACCCGCTGCTCATCGCCATCAAGGCCGCCACCGCCGTACTCCCGGGGCCAGTGCGGCACGGTCCAGCCGCGCTCGGCCATGCGCTCACACCAGACCTGCTGGTCGGGGTGGGCAACCTCCGGGTGGCGCCCGCCCATATAGTAGTCTTCGAAGCTGCGTACCGGCTCGCGCATCGCCGGCGGGCAGTTTCGCTCAAGCCACTCTCGCGTCTCTTCACGGAATTGCGTCAGGTCAGTCACGGCAATGCCTCATATCGCGTTCCAATGCAGATTTGAACATACAGTATGTTTTGCTGTCGCTCAAGTATTCCCCCGTCGCCAGGAGTGCCACGCTATCGAAACGCGGGCGCCGATTGCAGTATCATGCCGGTTCACGCACTTCCCACCGGCGACCTCCATGACAGGCCTGACGAAACCCGACCGCAAGCAGCTCGAACAGTGGCTGACCGATTCCCATGTCTCCTTCGATCACTGCGGCGATTGCGAGGGGCTGCACCTGGCCGCCCTGCAGTCGGTGGACGGTGTCATCGACAGCCGCGTCTTCCTCGAGCACTGGGGCGTCCTGTTTACCACCGAGCTAGAGATACGTCCCATGGCCATGCTCGCGGTGTGCGCGGACCTCGGCCGGCTGAACATGAATTACCCGACGCTCAAGGTCTTTCTCGACATCGTCGATGACGCCACGCCACAGCTGGTCATTGCCGGTACGCTGCCATCGGGCGCCGGTCTGACAGAAGCCCAGTGCGCAAGCTTTGTCTCCACGACGATGGAGGGCACGCGGGAGCTGGCCGCCGAGTGTCTGACCCTGGATTATCTGTTCCCCGAGGGGAAGAGCGAACGTGCCCCGCCCAGCCGCGCACTACACTGAGTCATTGCCCGCTTCCTGAACCCGCCGTTCCGTCTGCATCAGCCAGCGCCGCTTGCGCGCCAGCAGCAGCGTCGCCAGTAATCCAAACACGCCGAAACCCACCAGCGCTACCGGGAATCCGAAAGCGTCCGCAAGGCCACCGAGGATGAACGCGCCGAGGGCGGGCGTTCCCATGGCAAGCACGGTCCACAGACTGAGCACGCGACCACGATAGCTGTCATCCACTCGCAGCTGCGCCAGCGCCTGGCAGCCGGTACCCACCATGGTCGTGATCATGCCGATGACCATGACCAGCGCGCCGACGGCGAACACGCCGGGCAGCAGGTAGACCAGCATCAGCGCCAGCGCCCCGGCGAGCAGGCTGTTGATGACAATCGCCAGCAGGCGCGTCTCGCTGCCGCTCTGGCGGCTGATGAACAGGCCGCCGATGATAGAGCCGACCCCGGCGCTGGCGGTCAGCAGGGCCAGCGTCGAGGCATCGCCGTTCAGCAACCTGCCCGACAGCGCCGGCAGCAGTTCAATGGCGGTGCGCCCGATCAGGCCATTGATCAGCGTGAAGCCCAGAACCAGGCGGATACCCCGATGCTGCTTCGCGTAGCGCACACCGGCCACCAGTTCGACGCGCATGGAGCGCGAGGCGCTGGCGCTGTACTCGTGCCTGACGCGCAACGAGAACATGACAGGCAGCGCCAGTACGAACAGCAGGCTGGAGGCCAGGAACGCCCACTCCGCCGATACCACGGCGAGCAGCCCGGCCCCCGCCGCCGGGCCCAGTATCCTGGAGGTATTGAAGATGATTGCCGAGTAGCCGATCGCGCTGGGCAACGCGTCGCGTGTGACCAGGCGCGGAATCAGCGCCAGACGTATGGGCGTATGCGCCGACGTGGTCGCGCCCAGCATCACGGCAAGCGCGAGCAGCGCCGGCAATGAAAACAGGCCCAGACGGATGGTCGCCGCCGCGCCAATGGCGATGACTGCCTGACAGGCCACGGTCACCAGCAGGCCATTCCGGGGATTGATCCGGTCGGAGACAATGCCGAATATCGGCGACAGGACAAAGGTAGGCAGGAGCATGAGGCTCGCCACCACGCCTACCCAGAACGCGGACTCGGTAAGGTCCCAGGCGCTCCAGCCCAGAAGAAACCGCAGCAGCCAGCCCGCGAATGTGGAAAAACTGCTGTAGACAAAGTAACGTCGGTATAGCGGTTCGGCAAAGGCTGAACGGTGCCGGGGGGATTCGCGGGCGTCCGGAAGGGTCAATGCGGTACCTGATACCAGTATGGGTAGAGGTGCGGGACATTAACGGCATCGGCAGTCCGGCGCAAACATCCGGGCGCCGGCAACAGCGTATCGCCGCATGGAGCGTGATACCGACACGGGCACACCCCGTCCATTACAGGAGAAGGCAATGACCGGGAACTCTCTCTTCAACCCGGACGCCATCGTCGGCAAGGTCAAGTGGGTAATCACCGACCCCGCGGGCTATTACCAGCAGATGCCCCGCAGCGGCGGCTACCTTGAGCCGGTGGTGTTCGTCGCCATCATGGCCGCCATACTCGGCGTCATCTCCGCGATATGGTCGCTTTTCGGGGCGATCGGGGGCGTGGCGGCCGGCGGTTTCTTCGCCGCCCTTATCCTGACGCCGATCTTCGCCGTGATCGGCGCCTTTATCGGTGCCGCCATTCTGTTCGTTATCTGGAAACTCATGGGCTCCAGCGAGAACTACGAGACCGCCTTCCGCTGCCAGACCTCCGTTGCGGCGATCTACCCGATCGTGGGCATCGTCGCCATCATCCCCTACATTGGCAACATACTCGCCATTGCCTGGGGCGCCTTCCTCATGATCGAGGCCAGCGTCCAGGTGCACGGACGCTCGCGCAAGGTGGCCACGACGGTGTTCGGCATTCTCGCCGTGCTGATGATCCTCTCCAATACCGCCAGCGAGCGGGCGTCACGACAGATGGCCTCGATCATGAGGACGGCGCCCCAGGCAATGGC
>JAWLGG010000288.1:0-4544 GCA_041685155.1 Chromatocurvus sp. | reverse complement strand
TAAACTTCTTGCCCGTCTGCCGGCGCCGCATCGCGTTCTCTGATTCTCCGTCCTTTCGGTGGCGATCAGCCCGCCAGCCACCACTAATCCCGGGAGCCGGACACGCCGATCTCCGGAACAAGCCGGTCACTTCGAATCTCGGTTGCCGAGAATGTCAGCTGGGCCGTTCGCGCAGGATCTTGCGTGCGGCTTCACCTGCGACGCCCGTCATCCAGACCTGACCCAGGCTTTCCGCCTTCGCCATCAGCGCCTGGGCTGAGCCAATGGCGCGGAAGTACGCGCTTTCGGTGCCCTGAACCTGGCGAATCCAGGCCTTTGGATGACTGATCTGCCAGACATCAGCCGGTGTACCTGTTTTTTCCGTAGTCAGAACCCTGAGCCGACCGCGCTTGTCGGGCCGTGCCTGTTCGCCGGTCCACTGGGGAAAACCAGGACAGGCCTGATTTTCATGATTTTCAAGGTCTGGTGTTTGAATTAGCCAGTAACATTGTCTGCCCAGTCTTCATGTCCGTGACGAACACGTAAGATCAGGATCTTCCCTGACGGTTCTATTTGGTAGATCACGATGTGTGATTTGACGGGATGGATTCGGATGTCGCCGGCCAGTTCAGCCCTGATGCGGGCGGCGCGGGGGTTTTCTGCCAGAAAACGAAATGCGTTCGCCAGAAGGTCGTGGTAGGCGTCGGCCTGCTGCTGGCCAAATTTTTCGGTGCCATCCGCATAGATCCTGCCGACATCTTCGGCGGCTTTCCGGGTCAGGCGGTAAGCCATCGGATTAACCGGCGAGCTTGCTTCTGGCCTCTCGTCGAATGTCGCTCATGGTCATATTCGACACGCCGCTCTCGAGTCCCTCATCGATCAGTTGTTGAAGGTGGGCGATTTTCGCCCGGCGCTCCTGATCGCGACGGATCAGATCGCGCACGTAGTCGCTGGAGTTGCTGAACCTGCCGGAATGGGCTTGCTGTTCGACCCAACGCTTCATTTCTGCGGGAAGCGAAACATTCATGGTGGTCATGGTTGCATGCCGTGGGGCGGAAACCGTCGGAAGATTAGCAAAGTTGACAAACTTTGTCAAGCTCCCACCAAAAAATCACCAAAAAACCAAAAAATCAGGACAGGCATGATTTGAAAGCCTGCCGCCGCCGCCGCCGCCCGCCGACCCACCCCCTTCTTTTTCCTGTTGCGATTTGGGGGCGATGAACCCTGTAGCCACCAAAACCTGGCGCGGCAGACACGCCGAGCCCCGGAACAAGCCGGTCAGCTCGAAATTCGGTTGTCGAATTCCTCAGGTCGGCCGTTCGCGCAGAATCTTGTGCGCTATTTCGGCGGCGACTCCCTTCATCCAGGTTTGCCCCAGGCTTTCGGCCTTGGCCATCAAGGCGTCGGCCGAGCCAATCGCGCGGTAGTAGTGGCTTTCCGTGCCCTGGACCTGACGCACCCAGGTCTTGAGGTTGCTGATTTCCCAGATGTTGGCCGGAGCAGTGCGCTGGCCCTGATCTTTGCCCAGTGGCTTGAGCTTGCCGCGCTTGTCGACACGCGCCTGCTCGCCCGTCCATTGCACCAGCTCGATGTAACTGGACTCGGTCATGCCCAATAGCGCCTCGGCATCCAGTCCGGCGACCGGCAGCAGTGCTTTTTCCTGAATGGAGCTGCATGGCTTGATCTTTGCCGACAGACCATCGCGCTCGCGCAGCCGGCGCTGGATGGAGGTGTGGTCAGAATCCTTGAGCGTGTCGCACATCGCGGCGCGGGTGGGGTTGAGGTCCACGTAGGCCATGCAGGAAAGGACGGCGTGTTCCTCCAGCAGTGCCTGGCACTTGAACCGACCTTCCCAGAATTTTCCCGTGCAGTTGTCTTCGCGGTTGGCTCGACGAGCAATGGGTTCGTTCAGCGCTTTCATGAACCAACTCAGGCTGCCCAGTCGCTTTTGAACCTCCGCCAGACGCCTTGGGTTGCCGAGAATGGCCAGGGCAAAGTGCTCGGCCATTTCCGGATTGTCATTGTGCTTGAGCGGACCTGGAAAGGCTGCCAGCCAGCGTCTGGCGATTTCTTCGTCGCTCCAGGTCATGGATGCGGCCGGATCGACATGCACCACGACATGAAAATGGTTGCTCATCACCGCATAGGCATAAACGGAAACGGCAAAGCAGTCGGCCAACTCCAGGATGCGCGCTTCGATCCACTGCCGTCGATGCTCGAAGCTCTGGCCGGTCACGGTGTCCTCGCCGCACAGGAATGCGCGCCGGACACAGCGGGAGACCACGTGATAGAAGCCGGGTTCGGCTTCGGAAACCAGTTGGCTGCGCGGGTAGGTCATACCGGCATTGTTGTCCACGGCTGCGGCCCGGACTATCGGAAATGAACACGCCGCCCGGTAGGAAATCTTCCAATTGTTGCCTGTCCCGAAATATCCCGATTGAGCAGTTGGGCGCTTACCGAGGCGGCTATGTTGCGTTGGTTCATGGCAGGCTTTCCATGTAGGGTCGCATCACATTGGTCACTCGGCACAGTACAGCAAAGCGCCAAAGCTCATCCATGCTGGCACGCTTGGCGTGCCAGGCTTCCTGCAGCGCCTCCAGCGCAACATCAAGGCCGATCTTGTTGCGGAACTTGAAGCAGTCGGCCACCGTCCGTGCGACGTTGGTCACCCGCACCGGTACACCTTCTACAGAGTGTTCCTCGATCCCCTCAGTCAGTGCGGTACCGGAGAAGCGCACGATGCGCAGCGGGGGATAATCCATCTTGGGTGCGCGGGCCTTGTTCGGGATCGCCAGCCAGACCTCGAACGGCGAGTGTGTGGTGAGTTCGTGCATGCGCAGTGCCGACAGCAGGCAGACGATGGCCTGCGGATGTTTGCGAGCCACCTCAGCCAGGGCGCCATACTCCGAGACGGGTCGGTCCGGAATCGCATACAGGCCGCGTCCCACGCGCTGGAGCAGCCCTTGCCGCACCAGCCGCGTGAGCGCAACCGTTGGCAGCCCGCGCTCCTCGAGATCGCGTGGGCGAATAAGGCCGCGTTGCGCGGCAAGATTCAGAATGATCTGGTGCGAACTGTCCATGGTGTCATGATGTTGCGGAACGTCGGTAATTGTCAACAACTACCGACATAACACAACCGACAAAGATAAGGCGTCGGCCGAGCGAAAAAACCGGGACAGGCATTTGAGGTGGCGACAACAGCGCGTCGGCAAAGCGCGCCTGGTCGGCCAAGGACAGGCGAATCACGTCAGCCTCGGCAATGGCTCGCTGCGCCGCCTCTTGCGCGGCTGTCGTCAAAAAGTTGATGGAAGAGCTAAGCGTTCAAGCGGTTGCGAGTTTCGATGCTGAAAACCGATTCAAATGCATGGCCGCCGCGGCCGATGCAGAGAGGGCGCTGGCGGTTCTGGACCGGCTTGATGGGGTTGACCAGGGCTAAGGGCCCGTCAATACTGGGCCGACACACTGGAAAACGTTTCCTGATTACGCATGTATTTCAGCCATAGTTGCGAGTCGATAAGGCAGAGGCGCTGTGCGGCAAGCCACGTAGGCCAGCCGCTCGATCATGCTGCCCAGTACGAAACGGCGGTTGAACCGGTAGGAGAAGGCGCCGAGATAGCGGCCGATGTGTTTTTTCCTGACCGCATGGTAGGTGCCATGCAGCGCTTTTTTGACATTGCCCAGCATCGTGTTGACCCAGGTGAACTCTGGGGCCTCGATACTGCTCGGACCACCGCCGGTTGTGATACTCCAGTGCGGGCACGTCTCGACGATCGCGCGGAAGCAGTGCAGGCCATCGGAGGTGACTTCGGCCTCCGGCGCTAGATGCGTGTTTGCCCAGCGCCCTATCGAGTCGCTGCGAAATCCGGCCACCGGCGTCATACGCATGGCCAGAGGGCGTCCATCGGTACTGCAGGCGACCGCCGCGACAAACGGTGTTTTGCCGTCAGCACCACGACCGCGCTTGCCACCCCGGCGTTCGCCACCCCAATAGGCGTCGTCGACCTGAACAGGTCCCGTCAGAGGCTTGCTGTCATCGCGCTCGCGCATGGTCTGCATCAGCTTCTGCTTGAGCAGCCAGGCGGTGTTGTATTGAACACCCAGATGGCGAGCAAGGGCCATGGCCGACATCCCGGTTTTGCTCTGAGTCAGCAGAAAGATCGCCAGAAACCAGGTACTCAGCGGCAGTTTGGTGCGGTCAAAGATCGTCCCGGCCGTCAGCGAGGTCTGATGATGGCAGCGGTGGCACTGGAAGACCTTGCGCGATTTGAGTTCGCAGCAGGTCGAATTGCCGCACTTCGGGCAGCGGAAACCGTTGGGCCAGCGCAGCTGGAAAACAGCCTTCCGGCAGGCCTCCTCGGTGCCGTAGTTTTTCAGGAATTCAACCATGCTCAGGCCTTTCTGAAACTGAACCATATTCCGCGCCATGTCGTAACCTCCTGTTTATTGGATGGTTACGAGGCTACGCTGCAACGTTATCAATAGCTGAGAAAGATGCGTAATCAGGATCGCTGTTGACACCGCAAATATTGACTTAAGCGCCAATACAAACAGCAATGCATTCATCG
>JAWLGG010000287.1:0-4546 GCA_041685155.1 Chromatocurvus sp. | reverse complement strand
CGCGAGCACCGCCAGGTCCACGCGCACCGGACCATCCGCGGCCGCCAGCAGGGCCTGTTCCTCATCCAGTTCCAGCACGACCGCCGCCCGCGCCTCGCGCTCGACAGTCACCAGGTCGAGCAGCAGCGGACGCCGCATCTGCCGCAGCACATCCCAGGTGTCGGCCTCCGCGCTGACACAGCGTATCGCCCCCGCGCTCTCACCGCTGCAGGGTGAAGCCGGCATCGGCGCATCCGTGTACAGGGACCAGAGCCCGCCCAGGGCGCTGTCGCGCGGGAGCAGCGCGCTCTCCGGCATCGCCGCGGATGAAGCATCGGGCGCCTCGACAGGCGGCGTCGCCGGTGACGCTTCGGCGGCAGGTTCCGCCACTGCCACGGCGGGCTCTGCAACAGCGGGCGATGTCCCGGGCTCCGGCCACCACAGCAGCGCCAGCACGGCAGCGAGCGCCAGAACCGGCAGCGCAATCGCCAGGGGGACGCGCCAGCGCCCTGCTGCGCCGCCCTCGCCCGTCACCTCGCGTACCGCACCGCGCAGGAGGCGCGGACTCACGCGCGTCGCCTGCCGACCGTAAGCGCCGAGCAGCAGCCGGTCGCAGAGCAGATTGATCAGGCGCGGCACGCCGCGGCTGTGGCGATAGATACCCCGCACCACCGCCGGGGGAAACAGCTCGGTGCCGGGCGCCAGTCCCGCCACCTGCAGGCGATGGCGGATATAGGCCGCGGTTTCTGCACGGCTCAGGGGCTCCAGGTTGAAGCGTGCGGTCACGCGCTGATTCAGCTGCCGCAGCTCCGGGCGGCGCAGCATCACCGCCAGCTCGGGCTGCCCGATGAGAATAATATGCAGCAGCTTCTCGCTGTCCGTCTCGAGATTTGTCAGCAGGCGTATCTGCTCGAGAACGTCCACGCCCAGGTGCTGCGCCTCGTCGATCAGCAGGACCGTCTTGTGTCCGCGGGCATGGTTGTCGAGCAGGTAGCGGTGCAGCCGGTCGGTCAGGGTCTTCAGCGTTGCCCCGTCCTGCGGGTAGTCGATGCCCAGTTCGTCGCACACGCTGGCCAGCAGCTCCGTGGCGCTGAGTGCCGGGTTGAGAATGACCGCGATATCGGCGTTGTCCGGCAACTGCTCCAGCAGGCAGCGGTTGATAGTGGTCTTGCCCGTGCCCACCTCCCCGGTGAGCACGATGAACGCGCCCCCGGCGCCGACGCCATAGAGCAGATGCGCGAGGGCATCGCGATGGCGGTGGCTCATGAACAGGTAGCGCGGATTGACCGCTATGGAGAACGGTGCCTCACGCAGGCCGAAGTACTGCAGGTACATAGGTCTCGCTGAGCGGGTGCTGATGGCAAAGCGGCATTATGCAACAGGCGAGCTCACCTCGGCGAGCAGTCGCAGCGACTCATCGCACCAGGCCAGGTACTGCTCACCGTGGCGTATGCCCGCGAGCAGCGCCAGGAAGACACCCTTGCGCCGCAGGGGCAGGGCGTCCGGGTCCGCGTAATGGCGCCGGCGAATGCGCTCGTACAGGAACAGCCGGCCCATCATGTGCTCACGCCGCGCCTCCATCTCCGCGCGCAGGTGCGGCAGGTTCTCCGCTGACAGGTTGTACAGCTTGACCAGCAGGTCATCCTTGCCCTCGCGCACCCGGCTGGTAGCGAACACCCAGTCGTCGAGTACCCGCCTGCCCGCGTCGGTCAGGGCATACAGCACCTTGTCCGGCTTGCCGCGCTGGGATACCTTGCGCTGGACCAGCCAGCCCTTGTCCGCCAGCTTGCGCAGTTCCTGGTAGATCTGCTGGTGTGACGCGTGCCAGAAAAAACCCAGCGACGCATCGAAGGCCTTGGCGAGCTCGTAGCCCGACATCTCGTCTTCGATCAGCGCTGTCATGATGGCGTGGGGAAGGGCCATGCTGTTCTTTCCGACCGGATGAATTGGCAGTGTGCATGATGCACCCCACAGCCGCCTTATGCAAAACATTGCATATATCGGAACGATGCCTTAAGCTCCCTGCTGCCTGAATTCACCCGCGAGGAGACCCCTGCATGGCCCTGCCCCCCATTCTGCGTGACCGCCTGCGCCTGCCCGTTGTCGGCGCACCGCTATTCATCATCTCAAACCCGGATCTGGTCATTGCCCAGTGCAAGTCCGGTGTGGTCGGGTCCTTTCCCTCGCTGAATGCGCGCCCCGTGGAGGAGCTTGAACGCTGGCTGCAGCGCATCACCAGCGAGCTCGACGCCTACAATGCGGAGAATCCGGACTCCCCCGCGGCACCCTTCGCCGTGAACCAGATCGTGCACCGGTCGAACAATCGCCTGCAGCAGGACCTGGAGCTGTGCGTGAAGTACCGGGTGCCGATTGTCATCACCTCGCTGGGGGCCCGCGAGGACGTCAACGAGGCGGTGCACTCCTACGGCGGTATCGTGCTGCACGATGTGATCAACAATCGCTTTGCGCAAAAGGCCATCGAGAAAGGGGCCGACGGGCTGATCGCCGTTGCCGCCGGCGCCGGTGGGCATGCCGGCACCACGTCGCCGTTCGCCCTGATACAGGACATCCGCAGCTGGTTCGACGGACCGCTGCTGCTCTCCGGCTCCATCGCAACGGGCGACGCCGTGCTCGCGGCACTGGCCATGGGTGCCGATCTCGCCTACATCGGGTCGGCCTTCATCGCAACCAGCGAGGCCAACGCCGACGCCGCCTACAAGCAGGCCATTGTCGACCACGATTCATCGGAGATCGTCTACAGCAGCCTGTTCACGGGTATCAGCGGCAACTACCTGAAGCCTTCCATCCGCAATGCCGGCATGGACCCCGACAACCTGCCCGAGGGCGACCCGAGCAAGATGGACTTCGGCTCCGGCGGCAACACCGACGCCAAGGCGTGGAAGGACATCTGGGGCTGCGGTCAGGGTATTGGCGCGGTCAGGGTCGTGGAATCCACCGGCGACGTGGTGGGCCGCCTGAGCCGGGAATACGCCGCCGCCATGCTGCGGATACAGGCCGCCTGACCGGCGGCAAATCCGCGCGGCCGGCGGCGCACGTATCTACACTGTATGTTCCGCCCACGAGGATTATCCGTATGCGCGCACTTATCGCCGCCCTGCTCCTGCTGACCAGCGCTACCCTTGGCGCCGCGACGGCTGAATTCGCCGGCGGCTGTTTCTGGTGCATGGAGGCGGACTTCGAGAAGAAGGCCGGCGTGTCGAACGTGGTGTCCGGCTTCACCGGCGGAACCCTGAAAAACCCCACCTACAGCGGCAATCACGACGGCCACTACGAGGCCGTGCAGATCACCTACGATCCCGACGAGATCAGCTACGACGAGCTGCTGCTGCACTTCTGGCGCAACATCGACCCCTTCGACAACCGGGGCCAGTTCTGCGACAAGGGCTTCAGCTATCGCACAGCGATATTTGTCGCCGATGACGCCGAGCGCGAGGCCGCACAGGCGTCATTCGACCGCGTCGCCGAGCGCTTCCCGGATAAGGAGATCGCGACCGAAATCCTGCCCGCCGGCACATTCTGGCCGGTGGAGGAATACCACCAGGACTACGCGGAAAAGAACCCGCTGCGCTACAGGTATTACCGCTGGAACTGCGGCCGTGACCAGCGGCTGGAGGAGATCTGGGGCAGCGACACGCCCTATTGACGCCGCAGCGGCTGGTCAGCCGCCGGTATGGGTGCGCCTTTGCCTCACGGCCCCGGCCAGGGCCTCGAGCACCTCGCGGGTGTCGGACCAGGCGATACAGGGATCGGTGATGCTCTGGCCGTAGACGAGGGGCTGGCCCGGCACCACGTTCTGTCGCCCCTCCACCAGGTTGCTCTCGAGCATGATGCCGAAAATGCCGCGGCTGCCGCGACTGACCTGGGTCGCCACGTCCCGCGCCACGTCGATCTGCCGCGCCGGAATCTTGCGGCTGTTGGCATGGCTCGCATCGATCATGATGCGCACGGGCAGCCCCGCGGCGATGAGCAGTTCGCTGGCATCGTCCACCGAGAACATGTCGTAGTTGGGGTGTCGGCCCCCGCGCAGGATGATATGGCAGTCCTCGTTACCGGTGGTCTGGAAAATCGCGGAATGTCCCTGCTTGGTCACCGACAGGAAATGATGCGGCTGCGATGCAGACTTGATGGCGTCCACGGCGACCTGGATGTCACCGTCTGTGGCGTTCTTGAAACCCACCGGGCAGGACAGCCCGGAGGACAGCTCCCGGTGGGTCTGGCTTTCAGTAGTGCGCGCACCGATGGCGCCCCAGGAGACAAGGTCGGCGACATACTGCGGGCTGATCAGGTCGAGGTACTCGGTGCCGGCGGGCAGGCCCATTTCCGCGAGATCCAGCAGAAGTTTGCGCGCGAGGTGCAGGCCCTTGTTGATCTGGAACGTATTGTTCAGGTCGGGGTCGTTGATCAGCCCCTTCCAGCCCACCGTGGTACGCGGCTTTTCAAAGTACACCCGCATGATGATGCACAGGTCGTCGGCGAGGGCGTCCGCGGCCTGTTTCAGGCCCTGCGCATACTCCAGAGCCGCGGCGGGGTCGTGTATGGAGCAGGG
>JAWLGG010000286.1:0-4549 GCA_041685155.1 Chromatocurvus sp. | reverse complement strand
ATCGGCACACATGTGCTTTAATGTGGTGCGCGTGGCGAACCAAAAAATCGCGCGCCGCTACAAACAGGCCTTGTATCAACACCTTAGCGAAGGCACCTTTTTGGCACATCTCTTGCATTCCATGCGAGGCACTGTGACTTTGACAGAACTGACAAGGCACGCCGCGCGACTTACCGCGCCGGCGCCGCCAGCATCAGCTTGAACTGCCGCAACCCGCCGGGCCGGCAACATACCATGATGGAGGATCGACGATGTCCGAGAAGACTCTGGGCCTGATAAAGGAAAACGAAATCAGCTGGATAGACCTGCGCTTCACCGACAGCCGCGGCAAGGAGCAGCACGTCACGATCCCCGCGAGCGAGGTGGACGAGGACTTCTTCGACGAGGGCAAGATGTTCGACGGCTCTTCGATCAACGGCTGGAAGGGCATCAACGAGTCGGACATGATTCTCATGCCGGATGATTCCACCAGTGTCGTCGACCCCTTCACCGATGACCCGACCATCATCCTGCGCTGCGACATCGTCGAGCCCACCACCCTGCAGGGCTATGACCGCGACCCGCGCTCCGTTGCCCGCCGCGCCGAGGAATACCTGATCTCCACCGGCATCGGCGATACCGCGTTCTTCGGCCCGGAGCCAGAGTTCTTCGTCTTCGACGACGTCAAGTGGCACTCTGACATGAGTGGCGCCAGCTACAAGATTCATTCCGAAGAAGCCGCATGGACTTCCAACCACCCCTTCGAGGAAGGCAACACGGGCCACCGCCCGCGGGTCAAGGGTGGCTACTTCCCCGTGCCCCCGGTGGATTCCCTGCATGACATCCGCGCCGCGATGTGCGGCGCCATGTCCGAGATGGGCCTGCCGGTGGAGGTCCACCACCACGAGGTGGGCACCGCCGGGCAGTGCGAGATCGGCATCAAGTTCAACACGCTGATCAAGAAAGCCGACGAGGTGCAGATTCTCAAGTACTGTGTGCACAACGTCGCCCACGCCTACGGCAAGACGGCGACCTTCATGCCCAAGCCCCTGGTCGGCGACAACGGCTCCGGCATGCACGTGCACCAGTCCATATCCAAGGGCGGCGAGAACATCTTTGCTGGCGACGGCTATGCCGGGCTTTCGGAAGCCGCGCTGTACTACATCGGCGGCATCATCAAGCATGCGCGCGCCCTGAACGCCTTCACCAACGCTTCCACGAACTCCTACAAGCGCCTGGTACCCGGCTTTGAGGCTCCGGTCATGCTGGCCTACTCGGCCCGCAACCGCTCGGCGTCGATCCGCATCCCCTACGAGCCCAGCCCCAAAGGCAAGCGCGTTGAAATTCGCTTCCCCGACCCGACGGCCAACCCGTACCTGGCCTTCGCGGCCATGCTGATGGCAGGCCTTGACGGCATCCAGAACAAGATTCACCCCGGCGACGCCGCGGACAAGGACCTTTACGACCTGCCCCCGGAAGAGGGCAAGGCAATCCCCACGGTCGCCTCGAGCCTGGACATGGCCCTGGCGGCGCTGGATGCCGATCGCGAGTTCCTGACTACCGGCGGCGTCTTCACCGACGACATGATCGATGCCTATATCGAACTGAAGGAAGAGGACGTCGAGCGCCTGCGCATGACGACCCATCCGGTGGAGTTCGATCTGTACTACTCGGTCTGAGATCGAGCCACAGTATTCGGGCCCGCGGCGACGCGGGCTTTTTTTTGCGCTACTCTTGGACTCGTGAGTCGATACCGAGAGACGTGTCATGCCCCTGCAACGGCTTCACCACATCGTTCCGATCGCCCTTCTGCTCGCGATTGCACCGCTGGCAATGGCAACCGATATCTACAAGCGCACCGATGCCGAGGGCAACGTGATTTTCAGCGATCAGCCGCCGGCAGAGGGCGAACAGGCAGAAAAAGTACCCCTGGGCGAGTTGAACACCACCCCCGCGGTGCGCCCCTCGGCGCCTGCGTCCAACGGTGTGTCGACGGAGGAGCCACCGCAGGAGCCGCAGGAACCCTCCATCAGCATCGCCTCCCCCGCCAATGAGGAGACCATTGCCATGGGACCCGGCGACGTGACGGTCACTGCGCGGGCAATCCCCCCCCTGGGCAGCCTCGAGCAGTTGCAGCTGTTTCTCGACGGGCAGGCCCACGGCGAACCCCAGCGCAGCAGCACGTGGGAGCTCAAGGGCCTGCTGCGTGGGCCCCACGACCTTGCGGTGGAGCGCATGGACCGCCGCGGCAATCGCCTCGACCGTTCCGACAGCGTGCGCATCTACGTCCTGCGGCCTTCGCTTAACCAGCCTCAGCGGCGCTGAACGGCGCAGGTACCGCTGCGCTACTTTACCCCGCGAGCAATACGCACCATAATGGTGCGTATTGCTCGCATCACTGGGTAAATTGCCGCGCTGACATGCGGATAGGCTCTGTGCAGTCGACATAAGTAAGCAGCCACTACCGCTGAAAAGCTCAGTAAAAAGAACAACAACCCGTTAATCCGCCCCAATGCATCGTTTTGGCTCCATTCTTGCTTCGTCGTCATGCACCGGGGTTGCCGGCGCCAGAAAACAGGGCACTATGCTGCATCAGGATCTACTGGAAAATATCAGCACGGGAATCGTCGGCCTCGACGACAACCTGCATGTGACCTTCCTGAATCCGGCGGCCGAAGCCATGCTGGAAGTGTCCAGCGCCCGCATCCACGGCCAGCGGGCCGAGCTTATGCTGGCACTCCCCGAGGCCTGGATAGAAACCCTGCACCAGGCACGGCGCGAAAAGCACTCCATCGTCCGGCGCAGCCTGACCCTGCGCCTGCACAACGGCAGCGAGACCCAGGTGGACCTTGTCGTGACGCCGCTGCAGGATAGCGGCCCACTGGCCTTCCTCGCAGAGCTGCAGGCGATAGACCGGCTGCTGCGAATCAGCCGGGAAGAGGGTCTTCTCAGCGCCCAGGAAGCCACCCGCACCGTCATCCGCGGACTCGCCCACGAAATCAAGAACCCTCTCGGCGGCGTGCGCGGCGCGGCGCAGCTGCTGGCGCGGGAGTTGCCCGAGGGGGAGCTGCATGAATACACCGAGATCATCATCCGCGAGGCGGACCGGCTGCGCGACCTGGTGGACAGGCTGCTGGGCCCGAACGCCAAACCGATCCTGGAACAGCTCAACATCCACGAAATCCTCGAACACGTCTGCCAGCTGATCCGCGTAGAGGCCGCCGGGGGGGTACAGATAGACAAGGACTATGATCCCAGCCTGCCGAATATCCTGGGCGACCGGACCCAGCTGGTGCAGGCGGTGCTGAACATCATGCGCAACGCCATGGAGGCACTGGCGCAGCAGCCCGATGCGCGCCTGCGCGTGATCAGCCGCTCACAGCGCCAGTTCACCATCGGCAGCAAGCGCCACCGACTGGTCTGTCGGGTGGATATCATAGACAACGGCCCGGGAATACCCGAGGAACTGAAGGATTCCCTGTTTGTGCCCATGGTCAGCGGCCGGGCGGATGGCTCCGGTCTCGGCCTGTCCATTTCCCAGTCGATCATCAACCGCCACGGCGGACTGCTCAACTGCGACAGCGAGCCGGGCAGCACAAGATTCTCACTCTACCTGCCAATGGATGCGACGCATGCATAAACCTGCCACGGTCTGGGTGGTCGATGATGACCAGTCCATACGCTGGGTCCTGGAAAGAGCGCTGAGCCAGGCCGGTATCGACAGCGAGGCCTTCTCCAGCGCCGAAAAGCTATTGCGCCGTCTTCGCGATGCGCAGCCGGACGCGGTGATCAGCGATATCCGTATGCCGGGCACAGACGGGCTCGAGCTGCTGGAGAAGCTAACCCACAGCCACCCGAAGCTGCCGGTAATCATTACGACCGCGCACTCCGACCTCGACAGCGCGGTGGCGTCCTACCAGCAGGGCGCCTTTGAGTACCTGCCGAAACCCTTTGATATCGATGAGGTGGTTGCGGTCACCGAGCGGGCTCTGGCTCACGCCCGTGAGCATCTGCCTGCGGGCCCGGCGCGGGAACAGGACCAGCCCCACGCGGAGATCATTGGCGAAGCCCCGGCGATGCAAGAGGTCTTCCGCGCCATCGGCCGCCTCGCCCACAGCAACATCACCGTGCTCATCAACGGCGAGTCGGGCACTGGCAAGGAACTGGTGGCGCGTGCACTGCACCGCCACAGTCCGCGGGCGCGGAACCCCTTCATAGCCCTGAACATGGCGGCGATTCCCCGGGACCTGATGGAGTCGGAGCTTTTCGGTCACGAGAAAGGCGCCTTCACGGGGGCCAATTCCCGGCGCGAGGGCCGCTTTGAACAGGCCAACGGCGGCACGCTGTTCCTCGACGAGATCGGCGACATGCCGGCGGAAACCCAGACGCGCCTGCTGCGCGTGCTGGCCGACGGCGAGTTCTACCGCGTCGGCGGGCACACGCCAATCCGCGTGGACGTGCGCATCATTGCAGCGACCCACCAGGACCTCGAGGACCGGGTCGCCCGGGGCGACTTCCGCGAGGACCTGTTCCACCGCCTCAACGTCATACGCATCCACATACCGCGGCT
>JAWLGG010000285.1:0-4552 GCA_041685155.1 Chromatocurvus sp. | reverse complement strand
GGGTTCGGCAGTCTTTACACCGAGCGCGGCGGCTTCGCGGGCTTCAGCTTCGCCGAACGGCGCAAGATCTGGATAGCGGCGATCGAGGGTTTTGCCCTCGCCGGCGGATTTGAGCTGGCGCTGGCCTGCGACATGGTGGTGGCCGGTGAGTCGGCACAGTTCGGCCTGCCCGAGGTGGGGGTGGGCCTGGCAGCAGCGGCCGGTGGCGTATACCGCCTGCCCCGTGCATTACCTCGAAACGTGGCCATTGAACTGATCGCCACCACAGAGCGATTGCCGGCACCGCAGGCGCATGCTTTTGGACTGATCAACCAGGTCGTCGCTGATGGCTCAGCGCTGGACGCAGCGGCGCAACTGGCGGCGCGCGTGTGCCGCAATGCACCGCTGGCGGTACAGGAGAGTGTCGCGCTTGCGCGCAAGGCGTTTGACATGACCGACCGGGAGCTGGCGAGGGCCAGCGTTGAAGCGCAGTCGCGACTTTCCGAGACGGAGGATTTCAGCGAGGGTCCGAAAGCGTTTATCGAAAAGCGTCCGCCTGTGTGGAAGGGAAAATGACATGCGGGAGATAAGGCCATGAAAATGGGAGTCGTAGGCGCAGGCCTGATGGGTCGGGAAATCGCCTTTGTCTATGCTATGGCAGGATGGAATCTGGTGCTCGCAGACCGCAGCCAGGCACAGCTGGAGCATGCTCTGGGCATCCTCACGGAACTCGTCGGCAAAGGCATAAAGCGCGGCTTACACGAAGAGGAAACGGCGCAAGCCGCACTGGGACGAATCCAACTCTCGACAGAGCTGGGTGACATGCACGATTGCGAATTCGTGGTCGAAGCGGTATTCGAGCAGGAATCTGTAAAGGCCGATGTTCTCAAGCGACTGGATCAGGTCTGCATTGAAGATTGCATCTTTGCCTCGAACACCTCGACCATCCCAATCTCCACGCTCGCCAGCTATCTGCCCGAATCGCGACGTCGGCGGTTCATCGGGACACATTACTTCTCCCCAGTGTCACGCATGAAGCTGGTCGAAGTGATTCCCGGTTTTGATACACTGGAGGAGACCACCGCCGGCGTGATGGAGATCTGCTCACGAGCGGGCAAGGCGCCGATCCTTATCAAGGATGTTGCAGGTTTCGCGGTGAATCGCATGCTCCACGCCTTCATGATCGAAGCCGTGAAACTGGTAGAGGAAGGCGTCGCCACGCCGGAGGACCTCGACACGGCCTGCCGCCTGGGCCTCGGGCATGCCATGGGACCTTTTGAATTGATGGACGCGGTTACAGCGGACCTGTGTGTCGAGGCCCAGGAAATCATGCAGGAGGCTTATGGCGAGAGATTTCGACCGCCTGCCCTGCTCAAGCAGCGCGTTCGCGCAGGGCTTGGCGGCGGTCGCGGTCGCCGGGGCTGGAGAGGCGACGGCAACAGCTGAAGCCGGGAACAACCCGGCCCCGAGCCCGCGCAGGCAGGCTCAGCCCGCGCCGGACATTCCCCCGTCTACCGGCAAGGCAACGCCATTGATAAACGAGGCTTCCTCGGAGCACAGGTAGAGTGCCGCATTGACGACGTCCGACAGCTCCCCGAAACGCCCTACCGGTATTCTGGCGATCAACCCCTCTCTCACCGCCTCCACGCTCTCTCCAAGTCCAAGACCCGGAAAATCATTCAACAGCTTGCGACCCATGTCGGTATTGAAGAGGCTGGGGCAGAGGCAGTTCGCGCGCACGCCATAGCCAAAGGTACCCGCTTCGGTGGCAGCCAGCTTAGTCAGACTGATGACGCCCGCCTTGGAGGCGCTGTAGGCGGCGAGTCCCGGCGTGGAAGTGAGCCCCGCCACCGAGGCGAGGTTCAGGATCGCACCACCGCGGCCGCAGGCGCCCTCTGGCTGCATGACACGAAAGGCATGCTTGATACCGAGCATGGTACCGAGCAGGTTGATGTCGAAGAGATCGCGACAGTCCTGTGGCGTAGTGTCTACATACAGTTCGGAGATCTCGACACCTGCGTTGTTGATCACCACGTCGAGACCGCCCGCTTCTGCAATGCAATAGTCGACTGCGGCTGCCCAGTCGTCGTCACTGCGCACGTCCAGGGGCAGAAAGTGACAATTGGAGCCTGCGCCGGAAATCTCCTTCGCCGTCGCCTCGCCAATCTCACTATCGATATCGCCGATCACGACGATGGCGCCCCTTGCAGCGAAACCGCGCGCGAATTCAGCGCCGAAACCGCGCGCTCCCCCGGTGATCAGTACCACCTTGCCTTGATAATCAATCATCGTGTTGTTTCTCCCTGGTGTTGGATGTCTCGCTCAAAAGCGATACGCAAAGCGCACGCCGTACTCTCGCGGACGACCCGGATAACGACCATCGGTATCGAAAGCGGGCACGGCACTGTGCCAGTAATACTTGTCTGTCAGATTTCGCCCCCAGAGCGACAGCTCCCAGTCCGTGGAACGTGACCGCACTCCGAGCTGCATGTCGAGCAGTGCGTAGGCATCTATGCGGTAACGCTCCTGAAGCCTGGGCACGGGTGTGAGAACACCGACACTGTCTGACTGGCCGGTGAGTCCCGCACTGGCAAAGCCTTGCAGGGAATTGATCATATCGAAGGTGTAAGTGGCACGGGCAGAATAGGACCATTCGGGGGTGTAGGGCAGATCGGCTCCCGCATAGGAAGCGTTTATCGGCTCGAAACCCATTGGCCCCATCGTGGAGCCCACGGCGCCTTCGTATTCAGTAACTTCCGAGTCAAGCCAGGTTGCGGCGAGACTGATTTCCAAAGAATCGGAAACCAGGGCGTTGAATTCAAGCTCTGCACCCATCACCTCGGATCGGGGAACGTTGATCAGTTTGTCAAGCTGGTTGAAGATCGGGTCCACAAACTTCGCTCGCAGCTGCTTGTTTTCATAATCGTAGAAGAAAGCGGCAGCGTTCAGTGAGGCGCGTCCGTTCCACAGGCGGGCCTTGAATCCCGCTTCGTAGTCCACCAGTGACTCCTGCACCACGGGTTCGTAGGCTTCGTAGATCGAACCCGACAGTGTCGGCATGCTGCCCGCCTTGTAGCCCTTCATGATATTGAGATAAACAAGAACATCGTCCCTGTAGCGATAGTCCACGCCGAGTGACCAGGACACATTGTCTTCCCTGAGCGCAAATTCAGGCTTCAAGTTTGGCTGCAGATAGGTCTGCGGGTTCACCGGGCTGCCATCGGCATTGGTGCGCGTATCCAGTGCAATATTGTCCCCTGGCTGGAGGACGCCCTCGTAGCCGAGATCGCCGAATAAAAACGGCCATGCCAGGTTGAAGAATTCGGTCACCGTGAACTCCGCGCCGTTCTTTGGCTCGAGAAACGGGTGGTTAGCCAGGTTGGATACGGAGTCACGGTCGGCCTCGGTGTAGCGCACGCCGCCGCGTAACGTGAGCACGTCGCTGATGTCGTACTCGAGATTGGCGAACACGGCCCGGTTATCCATTTCCTGATCAGACTCGAAGATATTCACACTGATACCGTTGACCATCGTGGATGTGGTGTCCGGGTAGTAGTAACCGGCCGACTGTGAGACCTTGGAATCCTCGTAGTTCAATCCGACCAGCCAGCGCAGGGCATTCGAGGGATCATTTGACAGGCGCAGCTCCTGAGAGAAGGATTCGATGTCGCCCTGGTCGGGCAACAGATCGATCAGGATGAGGTAAGTGCCATCGGACTCGATGCCGGCATCGATCTGCGCGTCGGATACGGACGTGATGGAGGTCAGCGTCAGGTTGTCGCCAAAGCCATAGTCGACGCGCAGGCTGGTCTGCCAGAACTCGTTATCCTGGTAGGGCAGCCCCGGCGTCCAGCCCGCGTCCCTGCCACTGTTGCCAGTGAAGGGCTCATAGCTCTGGATGGGGATCTCGTTTTCCTCGAGAACTCCGCCGAATCCCGCGTCGCCGACCTGATACTCGGGATTGAAGGCGATCATCTGCACACCGAGAGGATCATCTTTCTTGCGCCAGCCATTGATGTTCAACGTGACGTCGAGGTTCGCGCTCGGCGTCCAGTTGAGCAACATCCGCGCGGCAGTGTTGTCCCGCTCGCCAAGGGTTTCACCGGGTATGTCATAGCTGCGCTGCCATTCATCTGCCTGCACCGTTTTTACCGCCATGCGACCGCGCAGCGTGGGTGTCAGCGCACCACTCACGAAGCCCTCTGCTTCCAGCGTCTGAAAGCGTCCGTAAGAGGTGTTGATGCCTGCGGAAAGTTCGTCAGTCGGTTTTTCCGCTATAAAATTTATTGCACCGCCGGTAGCGTTGTTGCCGAACAGGGTTCCCTGAGGCCCCTTGAGAACCTCAACCCGCTCGAGGTCAAACGCAACCAGGTCAGCCATGATGGGAAATGGCAGCGGCGCCTGGTCCAGGTAAAGACTGACATCGGGATAGGCTGCGAGGGTTGATTCGAAGAAGCCGATACCGCGCAGGGTATAGACCGGTGACGTCGATAGTGATGGTGCATACGTGAGTCCGGGGACATGCATCGCGAGATCTGCAACGTTGCCGATGCCGAGGTTCCGCATCTTGTCC
>JAWLGG010000284.1:0-4562 GCA_041685155.1 Chromatocurvus sp. | reverse complement strand
CACAGGTAGAAACCGGCTTCGGGAATATCCAGGGGCAGGTGGGGTGACAGTATCGCCGCCACGCGGGCAAATTTTTCCCGATACAGGGCGCGATTTGCCACCACGTGGGCTTCATCCCGCCAGGCCACGGCACTGGCGACCTGGTGATGCAGCGGCATGGCGCAGCCATGGTAGGTCCGATAGCGCGTGAACGCGTCGATCAGGTCCGCATCACCGGCGACAAAGCCGGAGCGGAGCCCCGGCAGGTTGGAACGCTTGGACAGGCTGTGGAAGCTCAGGCAGTTGCGATAGTCGGGCTGCCCCGCGTCCGCGCAGGCCTGCAGGAGGCCGGGCGGTGGCGCAGCCTCGTCGCTGTAAAGCTCCGAGTAGCACTCGTCGCTGATCAGTACCACATCGTGCTCGATGGCCCTGTCGACAAAGCGACGCAGCAGCGCGGTCGGCATGACGGCACCGCTGGGATTGCCCGGCGTACACAGGTAGAGCAGCTGGCAGCGCCGCCAGGTCTCTGCGTCGATGGCATCGGGGTCCGGCAGAAAGCCGTTGTCCGCCACGCAGTTCATGAAGGCCGGGTCGGCACCGGCGAGCAGGGTGGCACCCTCGTAGATCTGGTAGAACGGATTCGGGCACAGCACCAGAGCACCCGGGATGGGGGCGACGCAGGCCTGGGCAATGGCAAACAGTGCCTCCCGGGTGCCGCTGACTGGCAGCACCTGCGTTCGCGCATCGGGCAGCGGGATAGCGTAGCGTTGCTGCAGCCAGTCGGCGGCGGCATTGCGCAGGTCCTCGCTGCCGCGGGTCGCCGGGTATTGAGCCAGCAGATGCAGGCTTTCCCTGAGCGCCGCGAGGACCGGCTCGGGCGCCGCGTGGCGCGGTTCGCCAATGGTCAGGGTGATTGGCGGCAGCTCCGGTGGCGGCCTGATACCGGCGGTGAGCGCGGCCAGGCGCTCGAAAGGGTAGGGCTGCAGGCGTTGGATATCGGGATTCATGCGGCTTTCTGTCCGTCCAGCTCGCGGCGTATCGCCGCCTGTATCGCCTCGCACAGCGCGGGATCCTCCAGCGGTCTGTGTGCGGCATCGGTAATGAAGAACACGTCCTCGACCCGCTCGCCAAGGGTCTGGATCTTGGCGGCCTGCAGCACCACGTCAAAGCGGCCGAACACCTCTCCGATGCGCGCGAGCAGCCCCGGACGATCCGGAGAGCGCACCTCGAGCACGGTGACACCTTTCTGCGGGTCGGTTGTCATCAGGGTCTCGGTGGGCAGGCTGAAGGAGCGCATCTGCCGCGGCGTGCGGCGCTGCACGATGCTGGCACCGCGGGCCTCGTCCGAGAGCGCCAGCGTCAGGTGTTCCGCGATGTGTTGCTGGCGCTCGCCCTGATCCTCCAGGGGGGTGCCATCGGAGTCGAGAACGAAGAAGGTGTCCAGGCTCATGCCGTCATTCGCGTTGTAGACCCGGGCGTCGTGCACGCTGAGCTCGAGCTGCTCTAGCTCAGCGCACACGCGGGGGAAGGAGCGGTTGTCGTTGCGCGCGTAGATGAAGATCTGCGTTGTGTTGGCCACGTTCGACTCCAGGCTGTTGCGCACGAGCACCAGCGGCTGGTGGCGGTCGTGGTGGCCGGCGATGGCCTCGGTATGCCAGGCAATATCCTCGGCCCGCTCGCGCAGGAAGTAATCCTCGCCGCGCTCGCGCCACAGGGCGTCCAGCTCCTCCACCGTGAAACCGCGGTACTCGAGAATGTCGATCGCCGCCTGTCGCGTCTCGTTGATCCACTCCTGCTTGTCCACCGGGTTCTCCAGGCCACGGCGCAGGGCGCGCCGGGTTTCGGCATAGAGCTGTCGCAGCAGGCTCGCCCGCCAGGCATTCCACAGGGTGGGGTTGGTGCCGTTGATGTCTGCCACGGTGAGCACAAGGAGGTAGTCCAGCCGGATCTGGCTGGTGACGTGGCGGGCGAAATCCTGGATGACATCGGGATCGGAGATGTCCTTGCGCTGCGAAAAGGCCGACATGACCAGATGGTTGCGTACCAGCCAGGTCACCAGATTGGTGTCGCGCCGGCTGAGGCCATGGTCGAGGCAGAATCGCTCGGCGTCGATGGCACCGAGTTCGGAATGGTCGCCGCCGCGCCCCTTGCCGATATCGTGGTAGAGACCGGCAATATAGAGAAGCTCCTTTTTCGGCAGGCGCCTCGCAACCCGGCTGGTGACGGGAAAGCGCTCATCGCTGTCATCGCGCAGGAATCGGCGCATGTTTTCCAGCACCTGCAGGGTGTGTGCATCCACCGTGTAGGTGTGGAAGAGGTCGTGCTGCATCTGCCCGACGACGCGGCCGAATTCCGGCAGGTACTTGCCGAGTATGCCATAGCGTGCCATGCGTCTCAGCTGTCGCGTCATCCGGTGCTGAGCGGAAAAGAGCTGGAGGAACAGGGCCCGGTTGCCGGGGTCGGCCCTGAACGTGTCGTCGACGAGGTGCCGGTGCTCGCGGATCAGGCGGATGGTCGGGGCGCTGATGCCCTGTATATGCGGGTTGTTGCCGGCCTGCAGGAATACCTCGAGCAGGGCGCCGGGGCGCGTCCGGAACAGGTCGGGAGAGCGCGCGGCGATGTAGCCGTTGCGGATCTCGAAGCTGTCATTGAGCAGGGTAACCTCGTCCTCGGCATCGCTGCGCAGGATGGCCTGGTCGAAATTCTGGATGAGGAGTTCGTTCAGCTGCGCCAGCGCCAGCGCCCAGCGGTAGTACACCTGCATGAACTGCTCCACGGCCAGCCGCTCGCCGTCGGTAAAGCCCCACATGCGGGCGAGCTCGCGCTGGTGGTCAAACAGCAGGCGATCCTCTTCGCGCCCGGTGAGCAGGTGCAGCGCATAGCGGACCCGCCACATGAACTCCTGGCCGCGCAGCAGGATGCTCGACTCCTCCTCGGTGAGGAATCCGCTGGTGGTGAACTCCTCCGCCGTGCTCCAGCCGAAATGGCGTCGTGCCAGCCAGCCGATCAGCTGCAGGTCGCGCAGCCCGCCCGGCGAGCTCTTCACATTGGGCTCGAGATTGTATTCGGTGTCGGCGAACTTGTAGTGGCGCGCTTCCTGCTCCGCCAGCTTGGCCTGCAGGAACTCGCGCGCTGGCCACATGTGGGCCGTCGAGGTACGTTCCCGCAGCTGCTCCAGCAGGTCGGCATTGCCGGCCAGCAGGCGTGCCTCCAGCAGATTGGTCAGGATGGTCACGTCCCCGGCGGCGCGCCTGACGCACTCGTCCGCGGTGCGCACGCTGTGGCCGATACTGAGGCCGAGGTCCCAGAGCAGCGGGATGAACTGCTCGACCGCGGCGGCTCCCTGGCCGTCGCGGTCCGCCTGCAGTATCAGCAGGTCGATATCCGAGTGCGGGTGCAGCTCGCCGCGGCCGTAGCCGCCCACGGCGATCAGTGCGAGTCCCTCCTCGTCCCGGGCAACACGCTGCCAGAGTGCGCACAGCAGCTGGTCGACGACGTCTGCGCGCCAGTGGATCAGTTCGCCGGCGAGGTGACCGCTGCGGAACGCCTCGTTGAGCCGCTCATCGGCGAGGCGCAGGGCTTTCCTGCCCGCCTTGACGGGCCCTGCGGCCGCCGCATCGGTTTCGAAGGTCGATCGGCTGAACAGGTCGCGCGGCAGGTCGATAACGGGCATGGTCGGGCTCAGAATGGCTCTTCACTGCGCCGGGTCATGACCTCCACGCCGGACTCCGTGACCGCCAGGGTGTGCTCCCACTGTGCCGACAGGCGGCCGTCCCGGGTGGTGACCGTCCAGCCATCCTTCTTGTTCAGGCGGGTGTGCCGGCGGCCCGCGTTGATCATGGGCTCGATGGTGAAGGTCATGCCGGGCTCCAGGGCCAGCCCGGTACCCTTGCGGCCATAGTGAAGCACCTGAGGTTCTTCGTGGAATCCCCGGCCGATACCGTGCCCGCAGTATTCCCGCACTACCGAATAGTAGTTGGACTCCGCATGCTGCTGGATGACGTGGCCGATATCCCCAAGGGTGATGCCCGGCCGCACGATGTCGATGGCCCGGTACAGGCACTCCTGCGTGATACGCATGAGGCGTTCGGCGTGGGACGGGGTGTTGCCGACGCCGACCATGATGCTGGTATCTCCGTGATAGCCGTCCTTGATGACCGTGACGTCGATATTGACGATATCGCCATCCTTCAGTTTGCGCGTATCACTGGGGATGCCGTGGCAGATCACGTCGTTGATCGAGGTGCAGATGGAGCGCGGAAAGCCGTGATAGTTCAGGGGTGCCGGAATGGCCTGCTGTACCTCGGTGATATGCCGGTGGCAGATGGCGTCCAGCTCACCCGTGGTCACGCCGGGCTGGACCAGTGGCCGGATCATCTCCAGAACCTCTGCCGCCAGCCTGCCGGCGACGCGCATCTTTTCCAGTTCCTCGGCGGATTTTGCAATGACGGGCATGGCAGACCTTTGTCGGGTGGTGAGAGGGCGCTGCAGATCCCCAGGCGGGGCTGCACGGCGAGCCGCGTAGTGTAACGCAAGCCCGGGGGCGACCTGTAGTGCCGCAACGGTACCGCATGCGAGGGTGC
>JAWLGG010000283.1:0-4563 GCA_041685155.1 Chromatocurvus sp. | reverse complement strand
CCGGTACCGTGCAATGCGGAAATGAAATGCGTGTCGGCGTACTGTGCAAACTGCAGGCGCCGGTTGAGTTCGGCCTTGATCTGCTCGCGGTCATCCGGGTCCAGGCCGTCCCACTTGTTGACCGCTATTACCAGCCCGCGACCCGCCTCGATGCAGTGGCCCAGCAGGTGCAGGTCCTGGTCCACCAGCCCCTCGTGCGCATCCACCAGCAGCACCACCACGTGGGCGTCGTCGACCGCCTGCAGGGTCTTGACGATGGAGAACTTCTCGACCGCTTCGCTGATGTTCTTGCGCCGCCGGATGCCGGCGGTATCGATCAGCGTGTAGGCACGCCCGTCGCGCTCGAAGTCGATGTAGATGCTGTCCCGGGTCGTGCCCGGCTGGTCGTAGACCACCACCCGCTCCTCGCCGAGCAGGCGGTTGACCAGGGTGCTCTTGCCGACGTTCGGGCGGCCGACCACGGCCACCCGGATGCGGTTCTCGCGCTCGGCCAGCGCCGCGGCGGAGCCGTCATCCGGCACCTCGGCCAGCACCTCCTCGATCAGTGCGCGCACGCCGCGCCCCTGACTGGCGGCAATGCCGTGCAGGTGGCTGACGCCGAGCCGGTAGAAGTCGCCGGTTGCCACCGCAGCATCCAGGCCATCCAGCTTGTTCACGACAAGGTGAAAGGCCTTGCCGCGGCGCCTGAGCGCCTCGACCATGAATTCATCCGCGCTGTTCAGTCCCTCGCGGGCATCGACCAGGAGCAGGATGACGTCCGCCTCCTCCATCGCCGCCATGGACTGGTGCGCCATGGGCGCATCGATCCCGTGCTCATCGCCGGTCAGCCCGCCGGTGTCGATGACAATGAAGTCACGCTCGCCGCTGCGGCCCTCGCCGTACTTGCGATCCCGGGTGAGGCCGGGAAAGTCGGCTACCAGCGCATCACGACTGCGCGTGAGCTGGTTGAACAGGGTCGACTTGCCCACGTTGGGGCGGCCGACCAGGGCGATGACCGGGCGCATGTCTCATTGATCCCTGGCGGTGATCTCATAGGCAATGAGTTTCCCGCTGTTGCCGTAGACGTAGAGAACGCGACCATCGCTGGCCATGTCGGCACGGGCTCCATCACCGTCCACTTTTTCCCGCGCTGCAAAACTGCCATCAACCTGCGACAGCAGGTGCACGTAGCCCTCGAAGTCGGCCACGGCGAGGTAGCTGCTCACCGGCGTCGGCCGCGACAGCTCGCGGTAGGCCAGCGCATCCTGCTCCCAGCGCAGCCCCTGGCCGTTGCGCAGGAAGGCCATCACGCTGCCGTCGTCGTCAGCGACATAGACGTTGCCGAAGCCCTGCGACACGCCGGAGAAGGAGGACACATCCCGCTGCCAGGCGCGGTTGCCGCTGCGCGCGTCGATGGCGGCGATCTTGCCCTGGTAGCTGGCCGCGTACAGCTCACCGCCCACCAGGGTCATGGTGCCGTCGATATCGACAATGCGCTCGATTTCCGAGCGACCCTGGGGAATGGCCACGCGGGTCTCCCATTCGATACTGCCGCTGCGCGCGTCAAAGGCCACCACACGCCCGCTGGCAAACCCGGCGAATACCCGCCCGTCGCGGAGGATCGGTGTGCCCGTACCGCGCAGGGTCAGTACCGGCACGTTGCTGTCGTAGGTCCAGAGCCGCTTCGCCGATTCGTGATCGTAGGCGTGCAGCTTGCCGTCGTAGGTCTGCACGACCACTACCCTGCCATCGCCCTGGGGCGGTGCCAGCACCTCGCCACTCACGGGCGTCGACCAGATGAGCTCGCCGTCTTCCGCGGACACGCGCAGCAGCTCTCCGTCGGCGGAGCCCAGGAACAGCGAGTCGGCATGGTGGCCCACGCCGCCGGAGAGTGAACGGTCGAGGCGCGTCTCCCAGCGCTTCCGACCACTGTCGCGCTCGACGGCAACGACGCGGCCATCGCTGGATGCGGCGTAGATCAGCCCGTCGGCGAGCACCGGCTGCAGCCGGTAGAGGCCCTTGCCCTGCCCGTTGCCGACACCCACCGACCACAGGCGATTGAGGTTTGCAGTGGGCTCGAACTTCACCAGATCGGCCGGGCGTCGGGGATCCTCGTCGTCATCCATGCTGAACCAGCCCTTGACCGTGCTGCAGGCGGCCAGGGACAGGGACAGCAGCAGGACGGCGGTGAGTCGCAGAATCAGACGCATGTCTATTGCTCCGGCGCGAGCGGTGGAACGGGATTCAGGTAGCCGAGCTTCTGCGCCAGTACCGGCGGCAGCTGCTCCTGGCCCAGGCTTGACCGCGCGTCGGCGTAGGCCTCGGCGGCCGCTTCCGGACGGTCCGCTGCCATCAGGATATCCCCCCGGGCGAGGGCGTAGGCGCCGGCATAGGCGTCGCCCGCCGCGCCGTCAAGCATGGACAGCGCCCCGTCGACATCGCCGCGGGCCGCGGTCACCCGCGCCAGGCGCAGCTGGGCGAGCTGGTGCAGGTCACTGCCGGAGCTGGCCTTGGAGACCACCCAGCGCAGCTCCGACTCGGCGCGGGACAGGTCGCCGTCCTCCACCGCCAGCCGCGCCAGGTGCAGCGCCGCGAATCGCGCGTAGACAGAGCTGCCGAAATCGCTCTTGAGCTCGCCGGCCAGCGTCCGCGCCTCGCGCAGCTCTTCCTCGCTCTCGGCACCCAGGGCTTCGAGCATGCGCTGGTACACCGCAGACGCGGTGAGGGCCTGTTCCTCGCGATTGGACTGCCAGGCCTGCCAGCCGAAGCCGAGACTGAGCGCCACGGCGACCGCGATAACGAGGTTGCGACCGTTCTCCTCCCACCAGCGCTTGATGGCTTCGACCTGCTCTTCTTCCGTTCTGTAGGATTCCACGTCAACTGTTCCTAATCATTGGACCGCGCCAGGGCCTGCCCGAGCGCGCTGTCAAGTTGGGTCAGCGGCAGGCTTACCTGCCCGCCCTCCCCGCGTAAGTGCTTGAGCGTCACGCTGTGATCCGCAACCTCGTCTTCGCCCCAGATCAGCGCCACCCGGGCGCCGCTGCGATCCGCCTTCTTCATCTGGCTGCGGAAGCTGCCGCCGCCGGCATGCTGCTCCATGCGCCACGCCACGCCGCTGTCCCGCAGGGCCTGCACGCAGCGCAGCGCAGCATCCTGCGCAGCATCGCCAACCGTCACCACGTAGACATCCGCCGCGCGGGCCGGCGGCGCGGCATCCAGCTCACGCAGCAGCAGGACCAGGCGCTCCACGCCCATGGCAAAGCCGACGCCGGGGGTCGGGCGCCCACCCAGCTGCTCCACCAGGCCGTCGTAGCGTCCGCCCGCACACACCGTTCCCTGGGCTCCCAGGCGGTCGGTGACCCACTCGAACACGGTCCTGTTGTAGTAGTCCAGCCCGCGCACCAGCCGCGGATTGTGCCGCCAGGCCACGCCGGCCACGTCCAGCAGATGGGTCAGGCGCTGGAAATCATCGCGGGATTGCGCATCGAGATAATCCTCCAGCGCCGGCGCGCCATCCAGCAGGGCCTGGGTCTGAGGGTTCTTGCTGTCGAGGATACGCAGCGGGTTGCTGCCCAGGCGGCGCTGACTGTCCTCGTCGAGGTCACCCTGCCGCGTCTCGAGAAAGGCCACCAGCGCCTCCCGGTAGCGTGCGCGGCTGTCGCTGCTGCCAATGGAATTGACTTCGAGGGTCACCGCCGATGCGATACCCAGTTCGCGCCACACCCGCGCCAGCAGTATCATCAGTTCGGCATCGATATCCGGTGTAGCGATACCGAAGACCTCGGCGCCAATCTGCTGGAACTGGCGCTGACGCCCCTTCTGCGGGCGCTCGTAGCGGAACATCGGCCCCGTGTACCACAATCGACAGGGCGTGGTGAGGAGGTTGTGCTGGATTGCCGCCCGCACGCAGCCCGCAGTGCCCTCGGGGCGCAGCGTCAGGCTCTCGCCGTTGCGGTCGTCGAAGGAATACATCTCCTTCTCGACAATATCCGTGACCTCGCCGATGGAGCGGCTGAACAGCTCGGTGTACTCGACCAGCGGCAGGCGCACCTGATCGTAGCCGAAGCTGTCGAGTACACGCGCAACGGTGGCCTCGAGGAATTGCCAGTGCACAGACTCACCGGGCAGGATGTCGCTCATCCCGCGTATGGCCCGGATTGACGTCATTCCGTGGTCTTCAGGATCAGATTGTCCGGGGCCTGCCCCTCGCCTTCAATGCGCGCTGCGCGCTCGCGGATCACCTGCTCCAGGTGATCGAGGAAATCGGTATTGGTGATCTTGTGGTCCGGCTCGCCGTCGACATAGATGAGGTTGTTCGGCGTCGCCCCCGTCAGCCCGACATCCGCCTCCCGCGCCTCACCCGGGCCGTTGACGATACAGCCGATAACCGCCACGTCCATCGGCGTGCGGATGTCCTCAAGCCGCTGCTCCAGCGCATTCATGGTGCCGATAACGTCGAAATTCTGCCGCGAGCAGCTTGGGCAGGCGATGAAATTGATGCCGTTGGAGCGCAGCTTCAGGCTCTTGAGGATATCAAAGCCGACCTTGATCTCCTCCACCGGATCCGCATTTCGCTGGCCGCGG
>JAWLGG010000282.1:0-4570 GCA_041685155.1 Chromatocurvus sp. | reverse complement strand
GCCGGGGGTCGTCAAAGGCAACCACGGCAAAATCCGGACCGCGCCCGGAGGTATTGTGCATGTCGACCACCGCCTCCGGGTCATGCAGTTTCAACAGGGTCAGGGTCTCTTCCGCAAGACGACCCTGCTCGTCCTCGAAGGGGGGGCGAAAGCAGCGGTTGAGGTCCCGGGCCCGGGGCAGCATGCGATGGGAGAAAGGCGGCTCGCAGAGCGCCGCGGCCACCGAGGCAATGACGAACAACAGGCTGACGCGCGGGCGCTCACCGCTGCGCAGCCAGCGCCATACCGCGCGCAGCCCCGAGGGCTCGTTGCCATGCAGCAGCGTCACCAGGGCCCGGCAGCGCGAGCTGTCCTCGCCATCCACCCGGATGCACAGCGGGCCCCCATAACGCGACAGCAGTGCCGCCGGATCCTCCGCCAGCGCGTCCGCCCGGGGGTTGTGCAGGAAAGTGAAGCGGCGGGTCACGGCAGCGGCCACTCGGCGACCGGCAGGTTGCGTTCACTGTGCGCCATGAACAGCTCCAGCATGGCGTGCAGCGCGCGGTGGGAGGTCATGCCCTCCTCGAGGCGACGCCAGGCCTGCAGCTGCCAGTCCGCCGCCGTGACCCTGGCCTCGAGGCGGGCCCCGATAAGCCCAAGGTAATAGTCGATTTCTCCCTGCGGCACACCGATCGAGGCCAGCCCGTCCCGCGCGACCGGCAGGAGCGAGTCGATGATCGCGACAATCGGCTGCTCACGCAGTCGGTACTGGTCGTGCTGTGGCCACACCAGCTTCGCCTGCAGGCCGTGCTGCGCCGCACGGTAGAAATTGTGCTCGGCGATATGAAAGGGAATCGCGGGCAGGAGGCGGTTGATTCCGCCGCGCAGACCCTCGGCGAGTCCGATCAGGAACGCAGCATTCGCCACCATGTCGACAGCGGTCGGGCCCGCCGGTAACGCCCGCATCTCGATACGCAGGTGGCCGCCATCCACCGGGTCGTATACCGGCCGGTTCCACAGCCAGACGGTACTCAGGTGCAGGCGCAGCTCCTGCAAAGATGGTGCGTCGCTACCGCTGCCGGACGCCTCGCCGGCGCACACCGGTATCAGTGGGTGGTACAGGCGCACGGCTTCCTCGAACAGCTCGAAGGCGCCGCGGCGCACCCAGCCGCGGCCGAAGTTGACCCGCGCCGGCTCACTCCAGGAGTAGCGATCGCGCTGGCGGATGTCGATGGACTGCTTGAACAGCGGAATACGGGTCTCGCGCCACAGGGAGTGGCCGAAGAGGGTCGGCGAGTTCGCGGCCATCGCCAGCGCCAGCGGCGTCACCAGTTGCAGCGCATTGAAGGTATCGGCAAACGCCGCCGGAGCGACCCGGTAGTGCACCTGGAAACTGGTGTTGGCACCTTCCAGGGTAATGTCCGCCATGTCCAGTCGCAGTGGATCCGCACCATTGATGTCGATGCAGAAATCGCTGCCCCGGCGCTGGATAAGCTGCTTCACCAGGGCGTGGTAGCGCGGCAGGTCGGTGACACAGTCGGCACCGAAGTCGCTCTGCCGCAGCGTCGGGAGAATGCCGATAGGGACGACGTGTCCGCCGTGGGCGGCGGCAAGTCTGCGCAGGTCGCGCAGGCGCGCGACGATTTCCTGTTCCGTACCGGTAAACGGCGCGGCATCCACACGCTGCGGCGTGAGGTTGTACTCGAGGTTGTAGCGGTTCAACTCCAGCGTCAGCTGCGGGTCATCCGCTGCGCTGTGAATCGCCTCGTTGGCATGTAAAGGCCGTCCCTCGGCGTCGACCAGGTACATCTCCAGCTCGGCGCCGAGGGACGCCGGTCCCTCGCCGAAGCCCGGCGTCTGCAGCAGTTTCTCGAGCGCCGCGAGATTGCGTTCCAGAGCCCCCTGGAACGCGGTGAAGTCCCGTGGCGCGAAGTCGCTGCGATCGATCTCAAGACCCATGCCCGGGCGCCCCTTCCTGCGCGACCGGAATGACGACCGCGCGACCCACCGGACTCAGTACTGGATAACCGAGCGGATACTCTCGCCCGCGTGCATCAGGTCAAACGCCCTGTTGATATCCTCAAGAGGCATCTTGTGGGTGATCAGGTCGTCGATGTTGATGCGGCCGTCCATGTACCAGTCGACGATCTTCGGGACGTCGGTGCGCCCGCGAGCACCGCCAAACGCCGTACCGCGCCAGCTGCGGCCGGTGACCAGCTGGAACGGTCGCGTGGAGATCTCCTGCCCGGCACCCGCCACCCCGATGATGCAGCTCTGGCCCCAGCCCTTGTGCGCACATTCCAGGGCCTGGCGCATGACGTTCACGTTGCCGATACACTCGAAGCTGTAGTCGACGCCGCCGCCGGTCATGCCGATGATGTGCTGAACCACGTCGTCGACGTCCCGCGGGTTGACGAACTCCGTCATGCCGAACTGCCGGCCCAGGGCCTCCTTGGCCGGATTCATGTCGACACCGATGATGCGCGAGGCCCCGACCATGCGCGCACCCTGGACCACGTTCAGGCCGATCCCGCCGAGCCCGAATACGGCGACCGTTGCACCCGCCTCCACACCCATGGTGAACGCCACCGCGCCGATACCCGTGGTCACGCCGCAGCCGATGTAGCAGATCTTGTCGAAGGGCGCGTCCTTGCGCACCCTGGCCAACGCGATTTCCGGAAGGACCGAGTGATTGGCAAAGGTGGAGCAGCCCATGTAATGGCGCAGGGGCTTGCCATCCAGCGAGAAGCGCGAGCTGCCGTCGGGCATGACGCCCTGGCCCTGCGTCTCGCGGATGGCCTGGCACAGGTTGGTGCGCGGATGCAGGCAGTAGTCACATTCCCGACACTCGGGCGTATACAGCGGGATGACGTGGTCGCCGGGCTGCAGGCTGCTGACGCCCTCGCCCACCTCGACCACCACGCCGGCGCCCTCGTGGCCGAGGATGGTAGGAAAGGCGCCCTCGGGATCGTCTCCCGACAGGGTGAACGCATCCGTGTGGCACACCCCCGTGGCCTTCATTTCCACCAGCACCTCGCCACGGCGTGGTCCCTCCAGATCGACGTCACAAATCTCGAGTGGCTGTCCGGCGCCGAAAGCGACTGCTGCGCGTGTTTTCATGCTGTCTGTCGTCCTATTGTCGTGATGTTATGAGCTGCCGACGAAAGCATATCGGTCACCGCTGGAAAAACCAAACTTCATGTTTGCCCGAAATCGTTTTATACTTAAAATGTTTTCACACAATGTTGCCACACAAGGGCAACTGGCAGACACTGCAATCCGCAGCCGTGAGGGATGACTCTATGACTGGCAAGACACACTGGCGGGGCCTGGACTGGCGTGACCCGTTTCTCCTCGATCTTGAGCTCACGGATGAGCAGCGAATGGTCCGCGACAGCGCGCGCAAGTATGCCGAGGCGTCCCTGGCGCCCCGGGTAAAGGACGCATTTCGCGCAGAGGAAACGGACATCGCGATCTTCCGCGAGATGGGCGAGCTCGGCCTGCTGGGCAGCACCATCGACGGCTACGGCTGCCCCGGCGTCGACTACACGAGCTACGGCCTGATCGCGCGTGAGGTGGAGCGCGTGGATTCCGGCTACCGCTCGATGATGAGCGTGCAGTCCTCGCTGGTCATGTACCCGATTTACGCCTATGGCAGCGAGGCCCAGCGCGAGAAGTACCTGCCGCGGCTCGCCACCGGCGAGTGGATCGGCTGCTTCGGCCTGACCGAGCCGGACCATGGCTCGGACCCCGGCTCCATGGCGACCCGCGCCCGGTCCGTCGACGGCGGCTACCGCATCAGCGGCGCCAAGATGTGGATCACCAACAGTCCCATCGCGGATGTATTCGTGATCTGGGCAAAGACGGACGATGGAAAGATCCGCGGCTTTATTCTGGAAAAGGGCATGGATGGCCTCTCGGCGCCGAAGATCGAGGGCAAGCTCGCCCTGCGCGCCTCCGTGACCGGCGAAATCGTCATGCAGGACGTGTTTGTCTCAGAGGAACAGCTGCTGCCCGACGTACACGGCCTGAAGGGACCCTTCGGCTGTCTCAACAATGCACGCTACGGCATTGCCTGGGGCGCACTGGGCGCCGCGGAATCCTGCTGGTTCGCGGCCCGCGACTACACCATGGAGCGCAGCCAGTTCGGGCGTCCGCTGGCGTCGAACCAGCTCATCCAGCTCAAGCTCGCCGACATGCAGACAGAGATCAGCCTGGGGCTGCAGGGCTGCCATCGCGCAGGCCAGCTGATGGATGCGGGGGAGATCGCGCCGGAGCTGATCTCGCTGATCAAGCGCAACTCCTGCGGCAAGGCACTTGACGTGGCCCGCAAGGCACGGGATATGCTGGGAGGCAACGGTATATCGGATGAATACCCGGTCATGCGCCACCTCGTGAACCTGGAAGTGGTGAACACCTACGAGGGAACGCACGACATCCACGCGCTGATCCTGGGTCGGACCCAGACCGACATTCCGGCGTTCTGACGCGCCCAAGGAGAAGGCATCCTGACGCGCACGAGGAGAAAGCATCGATGAAGCTCGCATCGCTCAAGCAGGGACGTGATGGCAGGCTGCTGGTGGTGAGCCGC
>JAWLGG010000281.1:0-4572 GCA_041685155.1 Chromatocurvus sp. | reverse complement strand
GCCTGCGCGGCAAGCCGTCGCCCAGACGCTCGGGTACGGCGCGGTCCGCGCTGCCTGCAGGGTGGCGGCGCGCAACGTCAGCCAGGGCGGTATCCGGGTTCTGTGTCTGAGGAAAGGAGATTAACGCGCGCTTCGACCTCGCTGCTGCGCTCCTTTCCTCCGTGTAGGGGTTGCTGAAGGAGCGCAGCAGCGAGGTCGAATTGATCGGCGTGTAGAAGTTCGCGCCGGCCATGGTCACCTCGTAGGCGCCGTCTGCCGAGTCCGAGGGTATGTATGAGGCCTGCGAATTGGGACCGTACCGCGGTGTATAGGCCGGTACACGGGCAGCAGCATTTCGATGGGTACCCACTTTGTTATGCTGCGGGTACGGCGGAATTCTGCGATGGGAATTCTCTCCCTGACGAATTCCTCGTGCACAGACCTGGCGCGCGTGATTGAGCCGTCGGGAGCGAAGATGGCGGTATCTCCCGAGCCTGAAAACGCGGGAACCCCCGGCTGTTCCGGCGACAGGGACTGGTTGCAGACGATGCTCCAAAGACCGTTGTGTCGCGCTATCTGCTCGGCCTCATTCACATTGTAGCCGTCGGATGCCGAATTCAGGCGCAGTTCCATACCCTTCATCGCGAGTGCCCGCGCCACGTCGGGCTGGAAGGGCGTGATGGAGCATGCAATGTTGCCATCAGGATCGATGAGAATGCCGTTGAGCAACTCATGGCCCGGCCAGTCTGGGCCATGCGGGTAGGTGCCAAAGGTGATATAGCAGCCGCATTCCTTCGCCTTCTTGCCCAGACGCTCCGTCCCCGTTCCGGGCACATCGACGGACACGCGCAGTGTCTCCTCTCGCGTCCAGGGATTCCAGCCCATGATCGGCTGCTCGTGGAAGCACACCAGATCCTGCGAGCCGCCGAAGCCGTTGGCCATGGCAATCAGCTCGATCATGTGATCGACATTGGCCTTCATCAGCCCGGCTGACCTCGCGGCCACGAGTTCTCGAGAATGTTATGCTTATCGATAAACACATGGCGGAACCTGCAGGCCTTGACGTTTACGTCGTCTCCCCTGCGCGAACTGCTGGCCCTTGTGGCCGTCGTGGCCGAGGCCTGTGCCGAGACGGTTCAGCGTGGATTCGAGGCGCGCAGGCCAGACACCGCGGCGCGCCTGCGGCTGATGCTCGACGCCCTGGACAGCGTGCGCCAGGTACGGGCCGGTGAGTACACCGAGGCGATGGGGCAACTCAAGTCCGACAGCGTGAGGTAGTGACTGGCTCCGACGGCTCAGGGTGACGAAGTCACCGACGGGAGGCGATCACTCGTGCGATTGTGTTACCGGGTTATTGGCAGGCAAGACAAGGAGCACACTATGCAACGCAACGAAGGCACCATTGATCGCGGTCTCCGCATCATTATCGGACTCGGTATTCTGTCACTGGTATTTGTCGGTCCGCAGACCGCCTGGGGCTGGTTTGGCCTGGTACCTCTGGCCACCGGTCTGCTCGGTATCTGCCCCGCCTACAGTCTGCTCGGTATCCGCACATGCCCGGCACCCCGGGAGCGATAGCAGGCGGGTCATGGCGTCAGGCGGTGCAACTCAGCGCATTGATGCGGGCACGGTGCTCTTTCGAGCGGGAGACCCCTGCCGGGGCTTTGTCGTGCTTCATGAGGGCACGCTGCGAGTCACCCTGACCGCGGTCTCGGGGCGGGAAATCGTGCTGTATAGGGTACGGCCCGGCGATATCTGCCTGCAGACCTTTTCCTGCCTGGTGGAGGGGCGTGACTATTCGGCGCACGGCGTCGCGGAGACGACACTACTGGCCGATATTCTCTCGCCGGTTGAGTTTCATCGGAACATGGCAGGCGACAGCGTTTTTCGAAACCGGGTATTGATGGCTGTTGCTCACCGGTTTGCGGATTTCGAACAGCTGGTCGAGGATGTGATCCTGACGGGTTTCACGGCTCGCCTGGCGAGGGCGCTGCTGCGTCTGGCCGACAGCAATGGCATGGTTCTGGCAACCCACGAACAGCTTGCCGTCGAGACCGGCTCAGGCCGTGCGGTCGTGAGTCGCCACCTCGCGCGTTTCGCCGCAGCCAACCTGGTCACCATGGCGCGTGGCCAGATCAATGTGCAGGATCCGGAGGCGCTGCACGCTGTCGCCGACGACCTTTGAGATCATCGCACGACTCGCTAGGCGGGCTCCAGCTCGGGGGCGTGTGTATCCTCCAGGGCATGAACGGTGGCGGACACCTCTTCGGCGAGATCGGACAGCCCGCGGTACTTCTCCTTGAGCTCCTTCAGCCTGCCCAGGGTCTGGGTAGCGCCCGCTTCCTGCCCCGCCAGTTCCTTGGCGACCTTTGCACAGGCCGCCTGCACTCGTTGGGACAGGCCCGCCACATAGGCGTCTACCGCGGATTCGCCCACTGCCTCCGACAGCCGGTCCAGGCGTCGCTTCAGGTCAGGCACGGCCAGCGCGAGGATGGCCTTTTCCGCGTTGTCCTCAAGCTTGCTCCGCTTGACCTTTGCCGGCATCGGCTCTGCCGGATCCTTGAACAGTTTCCTGCGCACCATATCAGGCGAGCGGAACAGGAGCTTGTCCGCGAAACCCATGCGCACCGGAAACGGGCTCAGCTCGGGCGCCTGCGCAGGGGAATCCACCATCGGCGTTGCGCTCGCGCCGAGGGCCTCGTCCGCCAGGGCGGGCAGGTCGATGCCGAGCACGGCGAAGGCCTCTGATTCGGCAGCAGAAAGCGTGAAGCCGGCGTGGGCGGAGCGGGCGCACCCAGCGAGACGCTGTCGCTCATCGGCCAGAAAACGCTCGCAGGTCTCGTCCATAAGGCCCTTGATTCCGGATTTCAGGCTATCCAGGCTGTCATCCGAGTCCAGCCAGCCGGAGATCATTGATGCAGCCGCGGCATTGAAGGCTTCCGTGCAGTTATCGACGTTGTCCTCCCGCTCCCGCTTAAGCTGAGCGAGGGTGTCGGCCATCCACTCCCCGGGGGGTGTCGCCGTGGCCGTGTCAAGCGTCTTTTTCTTGCGAAGGATGTCGTCCAGGGTCTTCTGCTGGCGCAGCTGTTCCGTGCCCACCACGCTCTCCAGCTGCTCGGTGCAGCGCTGACGGATCTCCTCACAGATTTTTCCCGACTGGCGGATCGTGTCGGTCATGAACTCGCGCAGATAGTCTGTGCTGTTGAGGTAGCTCATCAGGTCGTTCAGGAAGGCGTCGAAGGCATCCGGCTCATCCTCTGCCGCGCTGTCGTCCTGTACAAGGGGTTCCACCGGGGCGGCCGAAGCCTGCAGGCGCCGCGCGGCCGCAGACCGCAGGTCGATAGGGTACAGGTGCAGTCGGCCGGTTTCTGACGCCCGTCGCAGGGGAGCGCTCATGGTGAGCATCTCGAAGGCCTCGACAATCCGGTCCGGGTCCAGGCTCTCGAGGCTGGGCGATAGGCTGCCGTCTGCCTGCAGGTCGCTCTTGTTCTTGTCGATGTTCACGACCACGAAGACCCGGCTGAACTGGTCCAGCAGGTCATTGAAATCGTCGAATACCTGCTCCAGGAACAGGTTGTCCGTTTTCACCACGAACACGGCGCAGGCAGCACTGTCGCGAAATTCCCGCGTCATGACGTCGTAGCCGAACTTCATCTTGCTGTAGAGCCCGGGAGTGTCCACCAGCACGGTGCCTGACTCGCGCAGGTTTTTTGCCGGTAGCTCAACCTGCACGCGCCGGATGGCGGAGGGCAGGTGGGTTGCGGGATCGAAGGTCTCGCCGAAGTCGTCCATGGCGCGAATACGCTCGGACAGGGTGCGGTGGCTCTGCTCCAGCAGATGCTTCAGCGCCTCGGGGGATTCGAGCTCTTCGCGCTTGCCGCTGTAGCGGAATACCGAGTAGGAGGGCGTCTCGCCGTACTTCAGGTACACCATGCACGGGTAGGCGGGGAGACTCGTCACCTCGCTCACATAGCCGGAGCTGATCGCATTGATCAGCGTTGACTTGCCGCTCTTCAACGGCCCGAAGAGGAGGACGTAGGCCTCCTGGCCCTGGACCTTGTTGATCAGGGCCTCAAGCCGGTGAAAGATCTCGGCAAACGATGACGTGATGAGTTCCTGGTCGGAGGCATTCTCGACGGCCTCCATCTGGTCGACGGTGTCCCCGAGCAGCTGGGAAAGGGGAAACAGGGTCTCGCTGAACTCGGTGCAAAATTCGGATATCTGGCTTTTCATGATAGGGCCTTGCCGGCGGGCACTCCGAGAACGGGGGCTAATACTGTCTCAGCAAACGGCGGCTATTTCAAACGCTAATCGAGGTGATTGCGGCGTACTCGGGGTCAGTGGGCCACGCGGTAAGTTCGGTAATGCTCAGCCGCAGCACAAGCGCCCTGGGCGAGGCGCGCTGCAACGGCGGCCGGACTGCGTTAGGCTGAATAAAGGCAGGGAGACCACGGGAGTGAGGGCGTGTGGTGATTCAGGTGTTGTCCGGGGTCTGGGCCCTGCTGCTGGGCATCGTGCTGATCATGCTGGGCAACGGCATGCATTTCACCCTGATCGGGCTGCGTGGCGGGATCGAGGGCTTTTCGGCGGCAG
>JAWLGG010000280.1:0-4581 GCA_041685155.1 Chromatocurvus sp. | reverse complement strand
CGGCGCGCGGGCCGGTGCCGATCTTCGCGCCCACTTCTGCGATGGTCATGTTGCGTCGCAGCCGCGCGGTGCGCAGATTCCGCCCCAGGGTGCTGATGGCGCTCTCGACCGCGAAGGGTGGGGCCTCGGTGAGGAGGTTTGTTCTTGCCATATGCTTTTAAAAGCCGATTACGGGATATAAAAAACTTTTCACAGCGTAGTTCGGCTTTGAGTCGAAATCAATAGTTTTACGTTATAGAAAGCAGCTTATGGGATTTAAAGTGCTTTTAAAGGCATTTTTCTGGTGATTGCCAGCCGGAGAATGTTGCGTCTGGAAACGACCACGCCACAAGTTTGCTTTATCCGTATGGTCAGAACGGCACTCGGCATGTCTGTCGCCCAGCTCTCGCGCCGCATGAGCGTAACGATGGCAGCAATCTACAATGCGGAGGACGCGGAACATTCCGGCGGGCTGACATTGCTGCGCATGGGCGAGATCGCTGAGGCGATGAACTCCCGCTTTGTCTGCGGCATGGTCCCGATGGGGAAAACCCACCGGGTAGGGTCTTCGCTATGGTCATGTCACGACCCGTGGCGAGTTTAACGAGCCGGAGCAGGCAAATATCGATGACGGGATGTTATGGCTCCGCCGGCAGCGCCGGCACGACATCCTCGCCGATTACCCCATCGCCTTGCGTTTGCCTCTTAAGCGGGCTAGAGTCCCGAGCACCCGGGAGAGCATGAATGCCTCGCGGAAACACTGTCGCGAGCTCACCGCCAGTCGGTCGCATCGTCGCCAGGTTCATAAAGATAAAAAACCCTGCCAGGGTTGGGTGAAGGTATGCGTGTGCCTCCGAACAGCCCCACCCTGGGCAAGCAGTAAAGCGGCCGAGGATCTTCATCAGTGACTCCGAGCTCAGCAGCATTGTGGCCTTTCCTCGTCTACTTCGCCGGCGTGCTGTTGCTGGTATTTACCATGCTCGCCATGGCCCGGCTTCTGGGTCGCCACCGCGCCAACAGTGCCACGAATACCCCTTATGAATCTGGCGCGCTGCCGGTCGGTACAGCGCAACTGCGCTTCTCCGTCGACTTCTATCTCGTGGCCATCCTGTTCGTTCTGTTCGATCTGGAGGTCGTTTTTCTCGTCGCCTGGGCCATCGCCGTTGTCGAGCTCGGCTGGGCTGGGTTTGCCAGCGCCGCGGTATTCATCGCCGTGCTCGTGGTCGCATTGATCTACGCACTGCGCTGCGGCGTGCTCGAATGGGGCAACCGGCGCCGGGCGCCGGCCCGGCCCTGGGAACGGGGGAAGGTCGACTGATGGAGTGGAATCTCACACGCCCCGAGGACCTGATCGCAACGGGACGGAGCCCATCCCCCGGCGGTGCCACGGCGAACATGGCGGATCAGATACAGCGCAACGTGCTCTTCGCGCGGCTTGAGGACCTTATCGCCTGGGGGCGGGCCAATTCCCTCTGGCCTTTCAATTTCGGGCTCTCCTGCTGCTACGTGGAGATGGCCACCGCATTTACCAGCCGCCACGACATCGCGCGCTTCGGTTCCGAGGTGATCCGCGCGACGCCGCGGCAGGCCGACCTCATGGTTATTTCCGGCACCGTGTTCCGCAAGATGGCGCCGGTGGTGAAGCACCTCTACGACCAGCTTCTGGAGCCGCGCTGGATCATCTCCATGGGCTCCTGCGCGAACTCCGGCGGCATGTATGACATCTACAGCGTTGTGCAGGGTGTCGACAAGTTCATACCCGTGGATGTCTACGTTCCCGGCTGTCCGCCGCGTCCCGAGGCGCTGTTGCAGGGACTGACCATGCTGCAGGAGGCCATCGGGCAGGAGCGCCGCCCCCTGGGGTGGACGGTGGGCGAGAGCGGTATAGAGATGGGCCGGGAGAGCGGCGCGCAGAGCGATCGAGAGCGCCCCGCCCTGCCGGTGCACCGCGATCGCTTGCAGGCTGAGCGCAGCCGTGCCCGGGACCTGCGCAGCCCCGACGATGTCTAGCTGAGGGCCTTGGATGTCGCAATCCGGTGTGGCTGAGCGGCAGGAAACCTTCGATGCACTGGCTGCGCGCCTGGAGGGTGCGGGGCTAGTCGAGCAGTCCTGCATAGACGGCACGCCCACGGTGTGGGTACCGCGGGAGCGCCTCAGTGCCGTACTCGGCGAGCTGCATCGCGATTATCCCATGCTCCTTGACCTGTTCGGCATCGATGAGCGCCAGCGCCAGCATCGCCAGGCGGCGGCCGCGGATTTCACGGTGGTCTATCACCTGTTCAACCCCGCGGGCTGCCGTGAGCTGCGCATCAAGGCGGCCGTTGCCGAAAACGACCCCGTACTGCCTTCCGCGGTTCCCATCTGGCCGAACGCCAACTGGTACGAGCGCGAAACCTGGGACATGTTCGGCGTCGAGTTCAGCGGCCACCCCAACTTGCGCCGCATCATCCTGCCGCCGACCTGGCAGGGCCACGCGCTGCGCAAGGACCACCCGGCCCGGGCCACGGAGCTGCCGCCTTTCAGCCTCGACGCCGAAAAGCAGGCGATAGAGCAGGAGGCGCTGCGCTTCCGCCCCGAGGACTGGGGCATGGCTCCGGCAAGCGACGACGCGGAGTTCATGTTCCTCAACCTGGGCCCGAACCACCCCTCGGTGCACGGCGTGTTCCGTATCGCCCTGCAGCTCGACGGCGAGGTGGTCGTCGACGCCGTACCGGACATCGGCTACCACCACCGCGGCGCCGAGAAGATGGGCGAGCGCCAGAGCTGGCACACCTATATTCCCTATACCGACCGCATCGACTATGTAGCGGGGGTCATGAACAACCTCGCCTATGTGCTGGCCGTGGAGAAACTCGCAGGCATCGAGGTCCCGCCGCGGGCGCGGGTCATCCGCATCATGCTCTCGGAGCTGTTCCGCATCTCCAGCCATCTGGTCTTCTACGGCACCTTCGTGCAGGACCTGGGGCAGATGTCGCCGGTGTTTTACATGTTCGCAGACCGGGAGCGACTGTTCGGCATCGTCGAGGCCATTACCGGCGGGCGCATGCACCCGGCCTGGTTCCGCATCGGCGGTGTCGCGGCGGACCTGCCGCGGGGCTGGGACCGCATGCTGCGCGAGTTCATCGACGCCATGCCTGCGCGTCTCGATCACTACCAGAAGATGGCCATGGAGAACTCGATCCTGCGCCAGCGCAGCGTGGATATCGGTTGCTACAGCGCCGACGAGGCGATCGCCTGGGGGATCACTGGCCCGAACCTGCGCGCCACGGGCTACGATTTCGATCTGCGCCGGGACCGGCCCTACGCCGGCTACGAGGATTTCGACTTCGAGGTTCCGCTGGGCCACCGCGGCGACTGCTACGACCGCGCCCAGGTGCGTGTCGAGGAGGTGCGCCAGAGCCTGCGCATCATCCGCCAGTGCCTGGACAACATGCCCGAGGGCCCGGTCAAGAGTGAGCACCGGCTGACCACGCCGCCGCCTCGGGAGGGCATGCTCAACGACATCGAGACGCTGATCCACCACTTCGTCAACGTCAGCTGGGGGCCGGTGGTGCCGGCGGGCGAGGCCTGCGTGCCCATCGAGGCGACCAAGGGCATCAACAGCTACCATCTGGTGAGCGACGGTGGGTCCAACTCTTACCGCACGCGCATTCGCACGCCGTCCTTTGCGGCCCTGCAGCAGATTCCTATGATTTCCCGGGGGCTGATGATCCCGGACCTGATCGCGATCATCGCCAGTATCGATTTCGTCATGGCGGACGTGGACCGCTAGCGGTGGCGGGGGACATGCGCAGCGACGCGTCCGGGAACCTGCTGGAAACGCTCAGCGATCGCGAGCGCGCGGCCATCGATGCGGAGCTTGCGCACCTGCCCTATCGCTCTGCGGCGGTCATCGATGCGCTGCGTATCGTGCAGGCGCAGCGCGGCTGGGTGTCGGACGAGAGCCTGCGCGCCGTCGCCCGCTACCTGCACATGGCCCCGGAGGAGGTTGAGGGGGTGGCGACCTTCTACAACATGATTTTCCGCCGGCCCGTGGGCGACCGCGTCATCCTGTTGTGCAATTCCATCAGCTGCTGGGTGGAAGGCTGTGACGGTGTGCGCGAGCGCATCGGCACCCGTCTCGGCATCGGCCCGGGAGAGACCAGCGCCGATGGCCGCTACACTCTGCTGCCCGTACAGTGCCTCGGTGCCTGCGATCGGGCGCCGGTGATCATGGTCGGCGATGACCTGCACGCGCGGGTCGATGACGCCGTGCTGACACGGGTGTTCGGGCCGGGGGAGGGCGACGATGAAACCTGATACGCCACCGACCACGCCGCTGACCCGCAACGTGCGCCGCGACCGGCGCCCGACCCGCATCGATGCCTACGAGGCCAACGGCGGCTACGCCGCCCTGCGCGACACCCTGGGCCGGCGCTCCCCGGCGGAGTGCCTGCAGGCGATTACCGATTCGGGGCTGCGGGGCCGCGGCGGCGCCGGGTTCCCCACCGGCATGAAGTGGAAGTTCGTGCCCATGGGCGAGGATGCCGGACCGGGGCACAAGTACCTCATCTGCAACGCCGACGAAATGGAGCCCGGCACCTTCAAGGACCGGCTGCTGAT
>JAWLGG010000279.1:0-4581 GCA_041685155.1 Chromatocurvus sp. | reverse complement strand
CCGGCATTGAGCCGGTGGACTTCCAGGGCCAGCAGATCGTGCCGATACAGTTTCTCAAGCAGCTGCTGCCGGATCCCTCCACGCTGGGGCCGCGCACCCACGGCAAGACCTGCATCGGCTGCGTCGTGAAAGGCGTCAGGGACGGCCAGGAACGCACGATGTACCTGTACCAGATCAAGGATCACCAGGATTGCTACCGCGAGGTGCAGTCACAGGCGATCTCCTACACCACCGGCGTTCCCGCCATGATCGGCGCCAGGCTGATCCTCGAGGGCACCTGGCGCAGGGCCGGCGTGTGGAACGTCGAACAGCTCGACCCCGACCCTTTCATGCAGGGTCTGAACGACTATGGGCTGCCCTGGCAGGTTACGGAGCTGACCGATTTCAGCCTGGACGGCTGACGTGCTGCTGAGCGACTTTCGCAGGCTAGATGCAGACGCCCTGCCCTCGCCCTGCTATGTCGTGGATGAGCAGGTCATACGGCGCAACCTCGATATCCTGCACGACGTCGGCGAGCGCAGCGGGGCCAGGGTTCTCGCCGCGCTCAAGGCCTTCTCCATGTGGTCCCTGGCACCGCTATACCGGGACCGGCTCTGGGGAACCTGCGCCAGCGGACTGCACGAGGCGCGTCTCGGCGCCGAGTGCTACGGCGGCGAGGTGCACGTCTATTCGGCGGCCTTCGCCGCGGAGGACCTCGACGAGATCCTGACCTTCGCCGATCACGTGGTATTCAACTCCTGCAGCCAGTGGCTGCGCTTTCGCGAGCGCTGTCTCGCGGCACAGCAGGGGCGGCCGCAGCTCGCGTTCGGCCTGCGCATCAACCCCCGTCACTCCGAGGGCGCCACGCCGATCTACGACCCCTGTGCGCCGGGGTCCCGGCTGGGGATTCCCGCCGACGAGCTGACTGATGCCGCAATGGAGGGCATTTCGGGGCTGCACTTCCACACGCTCTGCGAGCAGCCCTTCGAGCCGCTGGCGAGAACAGTCGCCGCCGTGGAGGAGCGTTTCGCCCGCTGGCTGCCGCAGATGTCCTGGATCAACTTCGGCGGCGGTCACCACATCACCGCACCGGGCTACGATATCGACGGACTGGTGGCACTGGTCAGGAATTTCTCGCACCGCCACGAGTGCCAGGTATACCTGGAACCCGGCGAGGCGGTGGCCATCGGCAGCGGCGTGCTCGTTGCCGAAGTCCTCGACGTGATGCAGTCGGGCATGCACCACGCGATTCTCGACTGCTCCGCCACCTGCCACATGCCGGACACGCTGGAAATGCCCTACCGCGCGGACATACTCGATGCCGACCTCCCCGGCGTACTCGCGCATACCTACCGGCTCGGTGGACTCACCTGCCTGGCGGGAGACGTCATGGGCGACTACAGCTTTACCGAGCCCCTGCGCGTGGGCCAGCGCCTGCTGTTCGAGGACATGGCACACTACACCATGGTCAAGACCACGACGTTCAATGGCACACGATTGCCGGCCATCGCCATCTGGAATTCCGGGACCGGCGATTTGCGGGTCGTGAAAACCTTCGACTACTCCGACTTCAGGGAACGTCTGTCATGAACGACGCCAATCGTCCGACCGCCTGCCCGCACTTCCTCGGCTCGGAAATCGACCAGGCGGACGCCCGGCGCGCCGCGATTCACGTGTTGCCGGTACCCTATGAACGCACCGTGTCCTACGGCGGCGGCACCCGCAATGGCCCCTCGGCGATACTCGATGCCTCCTGGCAGCTCGAGACCTGGGACGGCCATAGCAGCCCCTGCGAAAGAGGCATCCATACCTGTGAACCGGTGGACTGCAGCGGCGAGCCCGACATCGTGATCGCCGGCATCGCCGCCGCCACGGCGGAGATCGTGCGCCACGGAGCCTTCCCCGTGGTACTCGGGGGCGAACATACTGTAACCGGCGGCGTCCTCAGGGGGCTCCGGGACGCCGGCTACAATGACTTCGGCATCGTCCAGATCGACGCCCATGCCGATCTGCGCGATGCCTACGAAGGCGACCCGCTGAGCCACGCCTCGGTCATGAAGCGCGCGGTGGACATGGGCATCCCGATCTTCTCCCTCGGCGTGCGCGCCTTCTGTGAAGAGGAGCGCGACGCCCGGCTCGCCCACGGCGTGCATCACCTCGACGCCGAGGCCCTGGTTCCGGGCAACGTCAGCAGCGTGACGCTGCCGGATGACTTCCCGGCACAGGTGTTCTTTACCCTGGACATCGACGGCATTGACCCCTCGGTATTTCCGTCAACGGGCACGCCGGTTCCCGGCGGCCTGGGCTGGTACCAGACCCTCGCGCTGTTCGAATCCGTGGCGGCGCAGCGACGCATCATCGGCTTCGACATTATGGAATTCGCGCCGATACCCGGGTTCCACGCCTACGATTTCGCCGCCGCGCTGCTCACCTACAAGATGCTGGGAATCTGTGAACGTCATGGGCACCTTCCAGACTGACATGCCCGACAGTGACCGCCGGCAGGCGGGATCTCGGGCGCTTCGTTCCCTGCGCGATCTGCTTCTGCTCATCCCGCTACTGGTCGCGGGTCTTGCGACGGCAGCCGCGCAGACAGGCGCCGCAGAACCCACGCAGTGGATTCGTGTCGCCGCCGCATCGGACCTGCGATTCGCGCTGGACGACATCGCCCCCCGCTTTGAGCAGGCGTCCGGGCACCGCCTGCGAATCACCTATGGCTCCACTGGCAACTTCGCCCGCCAGATTCGCGAAGGCGCCCCTTTCCACCTGTTTCTCGCCGCCGATGAACGCTACATCGAGGGCCTCGCGCGGGACGGCCTGACGCGGGATGCGGGCGTGCTCTACGCCGTGGGTCGCCTGGCCCTTGTGGTTCCGAAAGGAACCTTCGCCAGCGCAACACCCACATTAGCCGACGTACACTCACGGCTCACCGCCGGCCCGAACCAGCGCTTCGCCATTGCCAACCCCAGCCACGCACCCTATGGCGAGCGAGCGCGGGACGTTCTGCAGCACCTCGGGCTGTGGGAATCCCTGCAGGCACAGCTGGTCCTCGGCGAAAACGTCAGCCAGGCCCTGCAGTTCGCGCTGTCAGGCAACACCGTGGGCGGGCTCGTTGCCTGGTCGCTGGCGCTGGCACCGCGTATTGCCGAACGGGCCGACAGCGCTCTGCTGCCCGCCGAGTGGCATCGCCCGCTGAAGCAGCGCATGGTATTGCTGCGCGATGCGCCGGGCGCCGCCGTTACACTCTACGATTACCTCCAGAGTGCCCCGGCTCGCGCGATACTGCGAGGCTACGGCTTTACCCTGCCATCCGGCGACAGTCGGGGTTAGCGCGTGGACTGGGGCGCCCTGTGGCTGTCGCTGCGCCTCGCGGGACTGACTGTACTGATCCTGATCCCACTGGCCATCGCCTGTGGACGCGTGCTGGCCTACCGCTCGTTTCGCGGCAAGGGCCTCGCCGAGGCCGCGGTCGCCCTGCCTCTGGTACTGCCGCCCTCTGTGCTCGGCTTCTACCTACTGGTGACGCTGGGCGCCAACTCGCCGCTGGGACAGTGGTGGCAGTCCGCCTTCGGCGGTCCCCTGGTGTTCAGCTTCGAGGGGCTGCTGGTGGCTTCGGTACTGGTCAACCTGCCCTTTGCCGTCCAGCCGGTGCAGCGCGCCTTCGAGGGCGTGGCGCCGGAGCTGCGCGAGGCCGCTGCCTGTGCCGGCATGCCACCCCTGCGCTCTCTCGCCGCGATAGAGCTGCCGCTGGCCTGGCCGGGCATCCTCACCGGGGCGGTACTGGTGTTTGCCCATACACTGGGCGAGTTCGGCGTTGTGCTGATGGTCGGCGGCGCCATTCCGGGAGAGACGCAGACCATCGCCATTGCCATATACGACCGCGTCCAGGCCTTTGACCTCGAGGCTGCCGGGACCATGTCCGCCGTGCTCATGAGCGTGTCGCTGATCACCATCGCCCTCACCTTCACGCTGACGCAGCGCCTCGATCGCCGCTTCGTGCCATGACACTCAGGGTGCGAATCGCGGCGCAGGCGCCCATTCCGCTCGACGTCGACTTCCGCGTGGAGCGTGGGGAGCTGCTGGCGATTACCGGTCCGTCAGGTGCCGGGAAATCCACGATCCTGCGCAGTATCGCCGGTTTGCATACGCCCACTGATGCACTGGTGACTGTCGGGGATACCACCTGGACCGACACCGCCCGGGGCATCAACCAGCCAACTCACGCCCGCTGCCTGGGCAAGGTGTTCCAGTCCTACGCACTCTTCCCACACCTGACCGCACTGCAGAATGTCGCCAGCTCCCTGGGCGCACTGAAACGCGCCGCGCGCGACGGGCATGCGCGGCACTGGCTCGCGGCGGTGCACCTGGCCCACCTCGCCGACAGTCACCCCGATGCCCTGTCGGGCGGCCAGCGCCAGCGCGTCGCCCTGGCCCGCGCCCTGGCCCGAGAACCCGATGTTCTGCTGCTGGACGAGCCGTTTTCCGCCTCCGACACGGCGACGCGGGAGCAGCTCTACCACGAGATCGGGGCGCTGCGGCGCGAGCTCGACATTCCCGTGGTGCTTGTTACTCACGACCTCGACGAGGCGCAGCTGCTCGCTG
>JAWLGG010000278.1:0-4593 GCA_041685155.1 Chromatocurvus sp. | reverse complement strand
TCATAGGCGAGCGCCGGCACCCCATCGCGCTCGACATACAGGTCCCGGGCAAATGCCAGCCAGTCATCGTCCGTGTAATCGGGAAAGGCAGCGCCGTTGATCTCGCGGATGCGCTCCGCGGCCTCCTCCCAGTTGCGCGCGGGCTCGACCTTGCCGACGTAGCGCTGGATTCGGGCGAGTCCCACGGGATCGACCTCCGGTCCGATATCGTTGATGACCATGGCGGCAATGCGCTCCGGCTGCTGGCTCGCCATGATAAAGGCCATCAGCCCACCCATGGACGTGCCGACAAGAATCACTTTCGGTATCTCGAGGGTATCGAGCAGGCGGAACATGTCCGCGACGTAGGTCAGGGGCGTGTAATTGGCCGGATTGCTGTCGTAGTCGGAGCGCCCGCGACCGCGCTGCTCGGCGACAATCACGCGGCGCTCGGTGGCCAGAACCGACGCCAGACCGGCAAAATCGGCGGAGTTGCGCGATAATCCGTGCATGCACAGCACCGGCAGCAGCCCGGATGAGGCGGGCCCCGGATAGTCCCGGGCATACAGCCGCAGGCCATCGGGACTCCGGTACCACAGGTCGCTGAACTCACTCATAGGGCCGCTCTCCGTATTGCTTGCGCAGTTCGCGCTTGAGTATCTTGCCATTCGGATTGCGAGGCAACTCATCCACCAGGAGAATATCCGCCAGGCGCTGCTGCCTGCCCAGGCGCGCGTTCGCCCAGGCCAGCAGTTCCGCCGCTTCCAGCGCCCGTGCCCGGGCCGGCACCACCAGGGCCAGCGGCGTCTCACCCCAGCGCCGGCTGGGCACGCCGATGACCGCCACGTCGTCCACCGCCGGATGAGTATAGAGCTCGGCCTCAATGTCCTGGGGGTAGATGTTCTGGCCGCCGGAGAGAATCATGTCCTTCTTGCGGTCGACGATGAAAAGAAAGCCGGCCTCGTCGACATAGCCGATATCCCCCGAGCGCAGCCAGACACCGCCGTCTGCATCCCGGTAGCAGGCCTCGGCGTTGGCGGCGTCCCGCTGCCAGTAGCCGGGCATGGTGATGCGCCCCCGGGAGACAATCTCACCGGCAGCCATTGGTGGGCATTGCACGTCATCGTCGTCGATTATGGCGATATCTGTTCCTATCAGTGGCCTGCCCACAGATTGCCAGCGACCCTCGGCATCCTCCGGATCCAGTGTCGTGATAATGCCCTCGGTGAGGCCGTACAACTCAATGATGCCGCAGGGAAATTCGGCAAAGATGTCCCGCTTCAGGGATTCGTGCAGGGGCGAACCACAACTCATCATGCCGTGCATGCTGGACAGGTCCCGCGGGCGCTCGCGCTGGGCCGCCACCACGCGCTGGAACTGAATCGGCACCATCGCCGCATGGGTGACACCCAGGGTCTGCACCGTATCCAGAAAGGCGTCGGCATCAAAGCGCTCGTGAACCACCAGCGTGCCGCCGGCGAGCAGGGTGCAGAGCATGGCCACCCAGGAGATGTTGGAGTACAGGCCGATGGTCAGCAGCGTGCGCGCCGCGCCGTGATAGCGCAGGGCGATGGCCAGGTCATAGGCCCAGTCGCGGCGGCCACGCTGTGTGTGCACGATGCCCTTGGGCAGCCCGGTGGTGCCGGAGCTGTAGATGATGTTCAGCGGTGCGTCCGGGTCGAGCGCAATCGCCGGCAACTCTGTCGGCTGGCCGTGGCATAGGGACCGCAGGCTCTCCCATTCACTGTCCGTCTCAGCGTCGTCGCCACTGCACACCCGCAGCACCAGTGAAGCCGGCAGGCGATCGCGCATGCCCTCCAGACGCCGCCGCTGATCCGGCGTCACCACCAGAGCGCGCACGCCGGCATCCTCGAGCATGGCGAGCATCGCGTCGTCCGACACCGACAGATTCAGCGGGACCGACACGGCCCCCGCCGCCAGCGTGCCGAACAGCGCCTGCAGCATGGGCAGGCCGTTGCCCATGACGATACCGACGCGATCCCCGGGGTGAATGCCCCGCGCCGCGAGGCCGTGGGCAAAGCGGTGATTGGCCGCACAGAAGCACTGCCAGTCGAGGCGCTCCTCGCCGCAGATCACCGCGTCGCGCGGGCCGCGCCACTTGCCGTGGAGCGCAAGAATTTCTGGCAGCAGCGGGGCGGCCGACGGAAATGATGTCACGCTGACGCTCCCCGGGGGCTAGAACCGGTACTCGACCGTGGCCGTCCAGGTGCGCGGCGGGGCGTAGAACACCGTGGTGTTGTCCTCGAGGCCGAGCGTTGACGGACAGCCACCGGAGCCAAAGCAATAGCCCGCGGTCTTCACATCTTCATCGGTCAGGTTCTTGCCGTGCAGGCCCAGCATCCAGGTCTGGTCCATGCTGGTCCACACGATGCTCGCGTTGATCAGGTCGTAGGCCTCCTGGTCAATCACCGGCGTCGGCAGCTCGAACTGGGTGATGTCGCCCTTGTAGGACCAGTTGGCGTTCAGACGCAGGTCGCCGCTGCGCAGGGGCGTGACATAGGTCGCACCGATGAATGCCATTTCCTCGGGGGTGTTCTGGATGGCGCGCTGGTCGGAGACGTCGACGCCGTTCACCAGCCATTCCTCGATGGAGGTATCGAGCAGGCTGGCGGAGAACTGCAGGCTCAGGTTCTCGGTCACCAGCACGTTACCCTCGATTTCCAGACCGGAGATTTCCGACTGCGCGGCATTGGTCACGGTGCCGACAAAGGTATCGTTGACACCGTCGCCATCGCTGTCCGCACCCACGGAGCCCGGTATCTGCATGTCGGAGTAGTCGCTGTAGAACAGGGCGATGTTGGTCACCGCGCGACCATCCAGCCAGGTCGCCTTCAGGCCCACCTCGAAGGAATCGAGCTCCTCCGCATCGAAGCCACGCTCGACTTCAGGCGTGGCGAAGTTCGCGCCCCGGGGGTCGAAGCTGCCGGCCTTCCAGCCCTGGCTGTAACCGGCGTAGACGGTGATATCGTCGTTCACCAGATAGCTGATGTTCACCCGCGGCGAAAAGTCGTAGTAGGTGCGGCTGGCCTCGAAATCGCTGGTGGTGGCGATGAGAACCGCGTTGTCGTTGCCCAGGAAAGGTGACCCGGTACCGAGGTAGTTGCCGCGGAAGATATCCGCGTCGCGCTCATCCTCCGTATAGCGCCCGCCGACGGACAGGGAAAGCTGCGGCGTCAGGTTGTAGGTGACGTCGGCGAATGCCGACCAGGCCTCGGTTTTCACCACGCCGCCGGTGTAGGCGGTCAGGCCACCGGGGACCAGCTGGCCGAGCACCACGTCGAAGTCGTTGGCGGCCTCGACATCCAGGTAGTAGTAGCCCAGCACCGCGTTCCACCGCTCGCTGTTGAACAGCAGCTGGAATTCCTGGCTGGTCTGCTCGTTGTCGTAGATCACCGGCGCGTCGAAGTCCGGCGCGGCGAGGCCGTCGAAGTCGATCACGGACTCGGTGTAGTCCTCCCGTGCCGAGGTGATGGAGCGCAGGGTGATGCTGTCGTTCAGGAAGTAGTCGATGGAGATGGACCAGCCCTCGGACTCCACCTCGTTGTTGCCGTTGATCCCCGCGGTGGTCGGCAGCACACTGGCGCCGGCAGTGGTGTCGCGCACATCGTCGAGCACCGGCTGGCCGCTCACGGCGCCGGGGAAGGGGCGGTAGCCCGCGACCGGCGAGGAGTCATCCTGGGTGTGGTCGTAGGCGGCGCGGATCAGCAGTTTCTCGGAGGGCTCGAACTCTGCGCTCAGGCGATAGCCGACGATGTCCTTGTCGTACTGCTCGCCGCCGGTGAACAGGTTGTCGCCAAAGCCGTCGCGGTCGAAGGAGGCCACGGTGGCGCCGACCCGGAAGGTGTCCGACACGGGCACGGAGATGCTGCCGACGAGATCGACCTGGTCATAGGCGCCGTAGGACGCGCGCACGCTGCCCTCGAGCTCGTCCGACAGGCGCCGGGTCACGTACTTGATTGCCCCGCCCACCGCGTTGCGGCCGTATAGCGTGCCCTGGGGCCCGCGCAGCACCTCGATACGCTCGACATCGTAGATATCCAGCAGGGTGCCCTGGGGACGCGCGAGGTAAACGTCATCCAGATACAGCGCCACGCCCTGCTCGAAGCCCGCCAGCGGGTCCTGCTGACCGACGCCGCGGATGAAGGCGGTGAGGGTGGTGTTGGTCGCCCGCGAGGGCTCCAGCGTCACGCTGGGCACCGACTGCGCCAGTTCCGTGATATCCGCCGCGCCGCGCAGGCTCAGCTCCATGCCGGAAATGGCGGTCACGGCTATCGGGACGTCCTGCAGATTCTCTGAGCGCCGCCGCGCAGTGACCACGACCTCCTCGAGCGAATACCCGGGGCCCTGCGCCAGGGCAGGCAGCGTCGGCAGGCAGAGGGCAGAAGCCACGGCGGTGGCGAGGACGAGCGGTTGTCTAACAATCTGATGTGTCATGGCGAAGTCCTTGTGTCGAGCGTTATGCATTATTGGGTCGGGCCGCGCCGCATCGGCCGCGTTTCAACATCTGTTGAATAACTGCAGCGTATTCAACATGTGTTGAACTGTCAAGGCGGATAATTACCATTGGGGTCAGGTGCCGGACCAGGTCCCGGA
>JAWLGG010000013.1:0-18795 GCA_041685155.1 Chromatocurvus sp. | reverse complement strand
CCCGCAGCCGTACCAGAAGAACTCGTGCACCTCGACCTTGTCGGGCTCTGCGGTTCGTATCGCCGGGGAGATCACATCGTAATCCTCGCCGGCTTCCCAGGTTTCCTGCGCCAGTGCAGCGAAGGCGACACCGAGGGAAAGAAGCGCTGCGGATAGGGTTTGCTTGAGCATAGTCATTCTCTCTGGTTATTCAGACCGTTTGGACAACGCCGGTCGCGGCGAGTTCGCCGCGCGCTCATCGCGCTCTCGTCGCCAACCATCGGACAAAAAAAAGGTGGTCCATAAGACCACCTGCTGCGGCTTGCTCTTTGCGGACGGTCAGCGCAGACCGGAAGCGTAGCTGGAAACCGCCTCGATTTCCATGTCGCTCAGACCGAAGGCATTGCTGCGCATGATCTTGATATCGCCGTCCGTCACACGTCCCTCCGGGTCCTCGTAGCCCTTGCGGTACATTTCCAGCTGCTGGGCAATGTACTCGGCATGCTGGCCACCGAGGGCAGGGAAACCGGCGGGGTCGTTTCCGGCACCGGTCGGTGAGTGACAGGCAATACAGGCAGCGACGTTGCGCTCGGGTATACCGGCGCGATATACCTGCTCCCCCAGCTCCACGAGGTCGGGGTCGGCGGTGCTTCCGGAGCGCGTCTTGCTGTCATAGTACGCCGCCAGATCGGCCAGATCCTGGTCGCTCATGTTGTCGACCTGACCAGCCATCTGGGCAACGGGGCGCACACCGTCACGAATGTACTGCAGCTGCTGAAACAGGTACTTCTCCCCGAGGCCCGCAAGCTTCGGGAAGCTCGGCACCGCACTGTTGCCATCTTCTGCATGACAGGCGGCACAGGTTGCGGCTTTCTCCTTGCCCGCACTGGCATCGCCGCGGGGTGCCGTGGCGGCGGTCGCCGCCTGCGCTGCGAACAGCAGCAGGCCAAACGCCAGAATTGCATTTCTCATGTCAGTTCCAAGCATGTGAGCTCCAAATCTGCTGCCAGATCCCGGTTACTTGGCCGACCTGGCCATGTAGTTGATCAGCTCCTGGTACTCTTCATCACTGCAGTCAAAACACATGCCCTTGGGCGGCATGGCATTGAGACCATTCTTGACTGAAGCGACCAGCGCGTCCATGCCCTTCTCCATGCGCGGAGCCCAGGCTTCTTCGTTGCCTGTCTTGGGCGCACCGGCGACGCCCGCCGCATGACACACGGCACAGCTCTTGTTGTACTTGTCCATGTCAGGCTCGGCGACAACGCCGGTGGTGGCGCCGGCAGACGCGACGAGCAGGGCTGCAAACATTACTCTTTTCATTACGCACCTCAGGTATGTAGGTAGGGCCGTTGCCCGTACCGGTTTACGGGGGGCAAAAAACGTGTGGCATTATATACGAGATGAGCAGCCCGACAAAGCAGGATAAAAAAATGCCCGAGAAGGCCGGCGACGCCGCCGTGACGCCGCCGAAGTATCGCCACGCCACGTTCCTGCAAAGTGCCGGGAAGGTCGCGCAATGCCCCCTGGACGCGGGCTGGGAGGTCGCCTTCGCAGGTCGCTCCAACGCCGGAAAATCCAGTGCGATAAACAGCCTCACCGGCCAGCCCAAGCTGGCGCGCACCTCGAAGACGCCGGGGCGCACCCAGCTGCTCAATTTCTTCGCGCTGAGTGAACAACAGCGCCTGGTCGACCTGCCCGGCTACGGTTTCGCGCGCGTACCGAAAGCGGTAAAGGATGCCTGGACGCGGCAGCTGGAACGCTATCTGCAGGAACGCCGGAGTCTGCGCGGTCTGGTTCTCCTCATGGACATCCGTCATCCGTTCCAGCCCTTCGACCTGCAGATGCTGGAGTGGGGCAGCGCCGCCGGCATGCCCGTTCACCTGCTCCTGACCAAGGCGGACAAGCTCAAACGCGGCCCCGCGCAGGCGGCCCTGCTGCAGGCGCAGAAGCGCGCTGCCACCTACCCCGAGGGTATGGTTTCTGCCCAGCTTTTTTCATCGCTGAAACACACGGGGCACAGGGAGCTGGTCGCGGTGCTCGACACCTGGCTGACCGATGCCAGTGTGCTGGAGGAGTTTGACCCGGGGGAGTCGGGGGAGTCGGAACCACGGGAATCGTGACAAAAAAAAGCCCGGCGGGTACAGAGGGGGAGCACCAGCCGGGCACATGGCTTTCTCAGGGGAAGAGAAAGTGATGTCGCACCGGGGAAGTGCGAACATCCCATGTGGCATTTGCCACACTTGAATAGACACGGCGTCTGCGGCCGAGTTCCCGCTGCAGCAGATTTTTTTCAGGAATTTTCGTCCGGCGTCCGATCAGTGCGCCTCATCCCAGTTACTGCCCCTGCCCGCCTCGACCAGCAGTGGCACCGCCAACTCGGCCGCGGCCGACATGCGCTCGCACACAGCGGCACTGATCTCCTCCACGGCATCCTCGCGCACCTCCAGGACCAGCTCGTCATGGACCTGCATGACGAGGTAAGCGGGCACTGACTCCGCGTCCAGCCATTCACTAACAGTCAACATGGCTTTCTTGATGATATCCGCCGCGCTGCCCTGCATGGGCGCGTTGATCGCCGTGCGCTCCGCCCCTTGCTGGCGCATCTTGTTGCGGGCATTGATCTCCGGCAGGTAGAGGCGCCTGCCGAACAGGGTCTCCACATATCCCTGCTCGTGGGCGAGCGCCCGGGTGCGGTCCATATAGTCCTGAACCCCGGGATAGCGCTCGAAATAGCGGTCGATATAGGCCTGCGCCTCCTGCCGCCCGAGATGCAGCTGCCGCGCCAGGCCGAAGGCGGACATGCCGTAGATCAGGCCGAAGTTGATGGCCTTGGCCTTGCGCCGCTGCTCGGACGAGACCGAGTCCAGCGCCACATCGAACACCTCCGAGGCGGTGGCGGCGTGGACGTCCAGGCCCTCGTTGAAAGCTTCCAGCAGACCGTCGTCTCCCGACAGATGCGCCATGATGCGCAGCTCAATCTGTGAGTAGTCCGCCGCGAGTATGCGCCAGCCTTCCGGGGCGATGAAGGCCCGCCGGATGCGCCGGCCATCCTCGCTGCGGATGGGGATGTTCTGCAGGTTGGGATCGGAGGAGGACAGGCGCCCGGTGGCAGTTACCGCCTGGTGGTAGGAGGTGTGCAGGCGGCCGGTCTCCGGGTTGACCATGGTCGGCAGCTTGTCGGTGTAGGTGGACTTGAGCTTGCTCAGGCCGCGGTATTCCAGCAGGACCTTCGGCAGCGGGTAGTCCAGCGCCAGCTCCGCCAGGACTTCCTCGGCGGTCGATGGCGCGCCCTTGGGGGTCTTGCGGATCACCGGCAGGCCCAGCTTGTCGAACAGGATCTCGCCGAGCTGCTTGGTAGAGCCGAGGTTGAACACCTGCCCGGCCAGGTCGTGGGCCTCGCGCTCGAGCAGGCCGAGCCGCTCGCCCAGCTCGTCGCTCTGGCGTCCGAGCAGCTCGCAATCCAGCAGGGCGCCCTGACGTTCGATTTTCGACAGCACCGACACCAGCGGCAGCTCGATCTCCTCGAACACCGAGCGCAGCCCCGGTTCGGCCTCGAGGCGGGGCCAGAGCACCTCGTGCAGGCGCAGGCAGACGTCCGCGTCCTCGGCGGCGTAGGGGCCGGCCTGCTCCAGCGCCACCTGGTCAAAGGTGATCTGCTTGGCCCCCTTGCCCGCAACGTCCTCGAAATGGATGGTCTTGTGCCCGAGGTACTTCAGCGCCAGGCTGTCCATGTCGTGCCGGGTCGCCGTGGAGTCCAGCACATAGGATTCGAGCATGGTATCGAAGCGGATGCCGCGCAGCACGATGCCGTGGCGCGCCAGCACGCTGGCGTCGTACTTGAGATTCTGGCCGATCTTGTCGCGCGCCGGATCCTCCAGCAGCGGCTTCAGCTGCCCGAGTACCGCCTCGCGCTCCAGCTGCTCGGGAGCCCCGGGGTAGCTGTGGGCCAGGGGCACGTAGGCAGCCTCGCCGGGCGCGACGGCAAAGGAGACGCCAACGATGTCCGCCTGCATGTAGTTCAGGCTGGTGGTCTCCGTGTCGAAGGCGAACAGCGCCACCTCGGACAGCCGCGCCAGCCAGCTGTCCAGCTCGGGCTGCGTGGTCACCAGGGCGTAGGCGTCGCGGTTGATACCGGAGGCATCGTCGCCCTCGGCCACGGCGCCGGCCACCAGCAGCTCCTCCAGCCAGGCCTTGAATTCCAGGCGCTGGAACAGCTCGACCAGACTGTCGGTATCGGGCTCCCCCGGTGCCAGGTCTGCGGCGGCAAAGGGCAGCTCGACATCGGTCTTGATGGTGGCCAGCTGGTAGGACAGGCGGGCGGAGGCCTCCTCGGCCTCGAGCTTTGCCGCCATGGATTTTGCGCCGCGGAGGGACAGGTCGGCGACCCGGTCGAGGGAGCGGTAGATGTCGTCGACGCCGCCCAGCCCCTGCAGCAGGGCCAGGGCGGTCTTCTCGCCCACCCCGGGCACCCCGGGGATGTTGTCAACCTTGTCGCCCATGAGCGCGAGGAAGTCGATGATCAGCGACGGCGGCAGGCCGAACTTTTCCTGTACGCCCGCCTCGTCTAGCACCGTATCCGTCATGGTGTTGACCAGCGTGACGTGGGCGTTCACCAGCTGCGCCATGTCCTTGTCACCGGTGGAGACCACCACGTGCTGGCCGGCGGCGCTGGCCTCGCCGGCCAGGGTGCCGATGACGTCGTCCGCCTCCACCCCCTCGACGCAGAGCAGGGGCAGGCCCATGGCACGCACAATGTCGTGAATCGGCGCCACCTGCTCGCGCAGTTCGTCGGGCATCGGCGGCCGCTGGGCCTTGTAGGACTCGAACAGCTCGTCGCGGAAGGTCTTGCCCGGAGCGTCGAAGACCACGGCCACCGTGCTCCCCGGGTAGTCCTTGTACAGGCGGCGGATCATGCTGATCACGCCCTTGACCGCGCCGGTGGGCTCGCCCCGGGAGTTGTTCAGCGGCGGCAGGGCATGGAAGGCGCGGTACAGGTAGGACGACCCATCGACCAGGACCAGCGGCGCGGTATCGGGCATGGCGGTGTTGTCTCCGGTGTCAGTGGTCCCAGCGATAGCGGGCGGATCGGTACGTCACTTTCATTTTCGCCATGTCCAGCGGCGCCTTGAAGAAGCCGTGGTAGTCGCCGCGGGGATTGATCAGGACCACATTGGCACTGTGGTCCACCACATAATCATCGCCCTGGCCGGGCACCTTGCGAAAGGGTGTATTGAGATTGGTGGCGAAGCGGAACAGGTCGAGGAAATCACCGGTCACCCCGGTAAAGTCCTCGTTGAAATACGGTACGTAGGACGCCAGCTGCTCGACGGTATCGCGCGCCGGATCCACCGAGATCATCGCCACCTCGGTGTCCTCGGCTTCCGTGCCCTCGAGTTCGCCGAGGAAGCGGTCGAGAAAGGCCATGGTGGTCGGACAGATGTCGGGGCAGTTGGTGAAGCCGAAGAACATCAACGTCCATTCGCCCTCAAGGTCCTCGGGGGTGAAGGCCTCGCCGCGATGATCCACCAGGGCAAAGTCGCCGATGTCCCGCGGCGTCTCCATGAGATACAGGCCGTTGGCCTGCATTTCCGAATCGGTCATCACGCGCGGCTGCTGCACGCGGTAGACAAAGCCCGCCACGATGACGAGTATGAAGACCAGTACACCGATAACGGTGTAGCGCACACCCGTCGGCATGGGTGATCCGTCGCGTCCACTCATAGTCAGTCAGCCCTGTATCGGAAACACGTAGTGATCAACCAGCATGACCAGGAACAGCAGCATGAGATAGTTGATCGAGTATTTGAAGGTCATGATCGCGGCCCGCTCGTTCCTGCCGCGCATGAGAACAATGGCCCAGTAAAGAAAACGGCCGCCGAGCACCACCGCACCCGCAAGGTACAGCGGCCCGGACAGGCGTGTCACGAAGGGCAACAGCGTTATCAGGAACATGATAATGGTGTATAGCAGGATGTGCAGCTTGGTGAACTGGTCGCCGTGGGTCACCGGCAGCATGGGAACGTCGACCAGGGCGTATTCCTCCTTGCGATGGATGGCCAGCGCCCAGAAGTGTGGCGGGGTCCAGGCAAAGATGATCAGCACCAGGAGAAGGGCATGGCCGTGCACCTCGCCCGTCACCGCCGTCCAGCCCAGCAGCGGCGGGGCCGCCCCGGCAAGCCCGCCGATCACGATATTCTGCGGCGTGGCGCGTTTCAGGAACAAGGTGTACACAAAAGCATAGCCCACCAGCGATGCCAGGGTCAGCCAGGCGGTGAGCGCATTGACCCAGACGAGCAGGACCAGCATGCCGGCGACGCCGAGCAGCATCGCAAATACCCCCGCCTGCAGGGGTGACACGCGCCCGCGCGCCATCGGCCGGTTGCGCGTGCGCGCCATGCGCTGGTCGATTTTCTGGTCCACCAAGTGATTGACCGCCGCCGCCGCTCCGGCACACAGGGCTATGCCCAGGTTGCCCAGGATCAGCGCGTCCAGTGGCACCATGCCCGGCACAGCCATGCACATGCCGATCACCGAGGTCAGGATCATCAGCGCGACAACGCCGGGCTTGGTCAGCTCCCGGTAATCCCGCCAGGTGGCGCGGCCGCTCCCCGTCTGCTCCGTCACGACCGTATCACCCATTGGAATTCTTCAGCAGGAACTTGAGGTCGGAGATCACATCCTTGTAGGTGACCTCCGGCGAATAGGACATCATGATCCAGCCGGCCGGATCCACCAGGTACCAGGTCCCGGGCTCCTTCGCGAGCTCCGGGAACAGCTGCTGCAGGGTCGATGGCGTGGTGGTAACCGCCGTCAGTCCCCGGTGCTCCCTGCCCAGGTAGTCGGCGAAAGTCTCCGGTGCCGGCCGATCGTCCGTCAGGGCGGGCACGGACAGGTCGATCCGGGGTAGCGCGGTATCACCGATGAAGGCGCGGCGGATGCGGTTCATTTCCTTGCCCATGGCAATATGAATCTGCCGCGTCAGGTAAAGTCGCCCTTCGCAGGCCCGGTCGCAATCCATCCCGCGCTGGGGCACCAGCAGTGTCCATTTCGGATTGTCGGTGGGGAAGGCGAGCGCTGCGCCGAGACTATCGGTGGCATCCACCGCCGCAAGATCCCGCGGTGGCTGCACCAGCGTGCCCTGGTTGGCGGTACCCAGCGCACCCACCACGTCGAGGTCACCCTTGACCACAAAGTACCACAGCCAGGTCGATGCCAGGATCATGGTGACGGGGATGCCGGCGATCAGCAGCAGTATCAGGCGGCCGTTGCGCGCGCCGGGGTTCGCATCGCCCCCTGCGCCGGCGGCTGTCTGGTTGTCCGGTGTCGACGTCGTCACGTTAGTTCTCCTGGCGCGATCGGTGGCGCAGTAGCTGCCACAGGTTGCTGCTGCGAAAGACAAAAAATAACAGTAGCACAGCCGCCATGGCGAACCACTGCACCGCATAGCCGCGGTGGGTCTCGGGGCTGAGATTCACGACCTGCCAGTCCACTGACAGGGCACCCGGGGCATCGGCATCCAGTCGCACCGCATGCGGAAACACCGGGGCGTCGAGCCGCCCCTCGAGGGCGGGCACAAGGGTCGGCGTCTCGAGCGCCTGTATGACCCGCGGCCAGTCATCCACCGGAACTGCCTGTTCCGCCAGCAGGTAGGGCGGATCAGGGGGCACGTAGACCTGGCCGCGCAGCTCGAGCCCGGTATCGGGCTGTGTGACCTCGGGGAGCGACTGCCGCGCGGGATCGCCGGCAATCCAGCCTCGATTGACCAGGGCATAGCCCGCCTCGCCTGCCAGCTCGAACAGTGCGATGACCTCGTAGCCGAAGCGACCCTGCTGGATACGGTTGTCCTGCAGCAGATACTGGCCCGGCACGTAGCGCCCGCGCAGGAACACCGGCAGATAGGCAAGATCGTCGCGGGTCCGATCCAGCCCTGCGGCATCCACCGCCGGCTGCGCCTGCCGCTGCGCGAAGCGCTCGGCCAGCGCGCGCTTTTCCTGCTCGCGGTCCAGTTGCCAGAAACCGAGGCCGATGAGCAGCGGCAGCAGCAGCACGGTCAGGGCAACCGTGCGCCACTCGATGTCGAGGGTCAGCTTCATGCGGAGCAGGGGACGGCGCGGGCCGCCCCGGGGACAGGCGACAGGGCGTCGCCGGCAACTGCGCTATACTCCCGGCAAATGCATCTGCAGGAGCCGGTCTTGCTGAAAATCCTGATTATCGTACTCATGGTCTGCCTCGTTGCCAGCCTCGGCAGCGGTTTCTATTTCCTCATGAAGGATCAGGGGGACAAGAACAGCCGCCGCACCTTTCACTCACTCGGCGTACGCCTGGGCCTGGCCCTGGGCCTGGCGCTGCTGATCGTGTATGGCGTGGCCTCGGGCCAGCTGGGTCATCGCAACCCGTGGGATGCGGGCCCGGTGGGCGCCGCATCCATGGACCGCTGATGCGTCAGAGAATATAGACAAACAGGAAGAGAAAGACCCAGACCACGTCGACAAAGTGCCAGTACCAGCTCGACGCCTCAAAGCCGAAATGATCATCGGCAGTGAAGTGCCCCGCACGCATGGAGCGCAGTAGCTGAATGCCGAGCATGGTCGTGCCCATCAGCACGTGGAAACCGTGGAAGCCGGTCAGCATGAAGAAAGTCGACCCGTAGATCCCGGAGTTCAGCGTCAGGCCGAAATGGGCGTAGGCTTCATAGTATTCCAGCACCTGCAGTGACAGGAAGATCACGCCGAGCAGGACGGTCAGCCCCAGCCACTTGTGGAATTTCCTGCGGTCGCCGTCGAGTATGCCCATGTGCGCGATATGCACCGTGACACTCGAGGAAAGCAGGATGATGGTGTTCCAGAGCGGCAGCCAGGCATACCAGGCGGAGGCCTCGCTGAATGACATGCTGGTCTCGGCGCTGGTAAAGGATCCGTTATTGGCGACTACCTGGCTACCGGCACCACCCACGACCTCCTGCGGCGTCTGCGTCATCGGCCAGGAGAACTGGAAGCCTTCCCAGAGCAGACCGTTCATGCGCCCGCCATCGCCCTCACCGCCTAGCCAGGGGCCGGCGAGATTGCGCACGTAGAAGAGCGCGCCGAAAAAAGCCACAAAGAACATGAACTCGGAGAAGATGAACCAGAACATGCCGAGCACATAGGACTTCTTGAGCTGCGCGCTGTTCATGCCGGCGATATTCTCGCGGATGGCCATGCGGAACCAGACAAAGAGCGTCGCGATAAAAACGAACAGGCCGATATTCATGACCGTCCAGGAGGCGGACTGATCCGGCTCACCGAAGGTGAGGTCATTGATGCCACTGGCAGCGCCAAACACGCTCAGCACCAGCCCTATGGTGGCAAACACCGCCATCTTGCTCTGTTCCGGAACGTAGTAGGGTTCGTGGCCGGGTGAGGATTGAGCTGTCATCGTTCTTCTCCGTTAAAAGCGCAAGCGGGCCCGTCTCGGCCCAGTCAGTCGCCTAGCGTGCCGCGACGGCGTCGCCAGCCATCGCGGTCACGTCAAACAAGGTATAGGACAGAGTAATGGTGCGGATATCCTTCGGCAGTTCGCGATCGATGATGAACTGCAGGGGCATCTCTGCCGATGTCTCACCGTCAAGCGGCTGCTGATTGAAGCAGAAACATTCCGTCTTGTGAAAATACTCCGCAGCCCGGGACGGCGACACACTGGGTATCGCCTGGGCCACCATGGCGCTGGATGACGGGTTGCGGGCGTGGAATACCGTGGTGTTGGACGCGCCGGGATGCACCTTCATGATGCGATCGCCCGGGCCGAACTCCCAGGGCATGCCCTCATTGTTTGTCGCCACGAACTGGATGGTGATCTCCCGTGACTCATCCACCCCTGCCTGCACGGCGGTGTAGGCAGAGCCACTGGTCTTGCCGTTGATACCCAGCGCGTCACAGAGCACGTTGTACAGCGGCACCATCACCACGAACACAAAGGCAAACATGGCCGCCGCCACGACAACCAGCTTGGCTGTCGTGTCGATGGCTGGGTTGCGGCTGACACGGAACATGCTTCGAATCCTCAGGAGTGCGCGTGTGCCGGGTCGATCTTCGGCGGCACCTCGAAGGTGTGGTAGGGCGCCGGCGTCGGCACGGTCCACTCCAGGCCTTCGGCACCGTCCCAGACCTTCTCGTCACTCACCGGCTTGCCGGAAACGATGGTCGCGACCACGTTGTAGAGGAACAGGATCTGCGATGCGCCGTAGATGAACGCGCCGATGCTGGACATCATGTTGAAATCCGCGAACTGCAGCGCGTAGTCCGGAATCCGCCGAGGCATGCCGGCGAGGCCGACAAAGTGCTGCGGGAAGAACGTGATATTGAAGCCGACGAAGGATATCCAGAAATGGGTCTTGCCCATGGATTCGTTGTACATGCGGCCACACCACTTCGGCAGCCAGTAGTACACCGCCGCACTCATACTGAATACCGCACCCGCCACCATTACATAGTGGAAGTGGGCCACGACGAAGTAGCTGTCATGGTACTGGAAGTCGGCCGGGGCAATGGACAGCATGAGGCCGGTAAAGCCACCAATGGTGAACAGGATGAGAAAGCCGATGCAGAACAGCATGGGCGTCTCGAAAGAAAGCGAGCCGCGCCACATTGTGGTGACCCAGTTGAACACCTTCACCCCGGTGGGAACGGCAATAAGCATGGTCGCGTACATGAAGAACAGCTCACCGGCAATCGGCATGCCCACGGTATACATGTGGTGGGCCCAGACGATGAACGACAGGAAGGCAATCGCCGCGGTGGCGTAGACCATGGAGTCATAGCCGAAAAGGGGCTTGCGCGAGAACGCCGGAATGATCTGCGAGACCACGCCGAAGGCAGGCAGGATGATGATGTAGACTTCCGGGTGCCCGAAGAACCAGAAGATGTGCTGGAACAGGACGGGGTCACCGCCGCCGGCCGCAGAGAAGAAACTCGTGCCAAAGTGGATGTCCATCAGCATCATGGTCACCGCACCGGCGAGCACCGGCATTACCGCCACCAGCAGGAAGGCGGTAATCAGCCAGGTCCACACGAACAGCGGCATCTTCATGTAGCTCATGCCGGGCGCGCGCATGTTCATCACCGTGGCGATGATGTTGATGGAGCCCATGATGGACGACAGGCCGAGAATGTGGATGGCAAAGATGAAGAAGGTCACCGACGGCGCCGCGTAGGTCGTCGACAGCGGTGCGTAGAAGGTCCAGCCGAAGGCCGGGGCTCCGCCCTCCATGAACAGGGTGGAGGCGAGCATCAGGAAGGCCGGTGGCAGAATCCAGAAGCTCCAGTTGTTCATTCGCGGGAGGGCCATGTCCGGCGCACCGATCATCATCGGAATCATCCAGTTGGCCAGACCGACGAAGGCCGGCATGATGGCCCCGAAGACCATGACCAGGCCGTGCATGGTGGTCATCTGGTTGAAAAAGCCGGGCTCGACCAGCTGCATGCCGGGCTGGAAAAGCTCGGCACGGATGATCATGGCGAAGCTGCCACCAAGGATGAACATGGCAAAGGAGAACCACAGGTACATGGTTCCGATGTCCTTGTGGTTGGTGGTGAACAGCCACCGCGAAAGGCCCTTGGCCGGCCCGTGATGATGATCTCCCATCGCTAGTTACCCCTCACCCTTCTTGAAGTTGAACACGTCAATGGGCTGAACCATATCACCCATGTTGTTGCCGAAAGCGTTGCGCTGATAGGTAATGACCGAGGCCATGTCGACGTCGTTCATCTGTCCGCCGAAGGCCTGCATGGCCGTGCCGGGGACGCCGTTGATACCAATATTGAGGTGGCCACCCAGCTCTCCCATGGCGACGTCGCTACCGGCAATCGCGGTACCGACACCGCCCTCACCGTTGGCGCCGTGGCAGGCCTGGCAGGCGCGCTCGTACACCGCCTTGCCACGCTCCATGAGTTCGTCCATGCTGAAGTTCTGGGCCATGAGCGCCTTTACTTCCTCGGCTTCGGCCTGCTTTCCGGACATCCAGTCGGCGTAGTCTTCCTTGCTCACGACCTCAACGACAATGGGCATGAAGCCGTGATCCTTGCCGCAGAGCTCCGCGCACTGGCCGCGGTAGGTGCCGATCTCATTGGCCATGGCCCAGGTCTCGTTGATGAAGCCGGGTATCGCGTCTTTCTTGACGGCGAGCTCCGGCACCCACCAGGAATGAATGACATCATTGGCCGTGACCAGGAAGCGCACCTTGGTACCCACCGGAATCACCACCGGCTCATCGACCTCGAGCAGATAGTTGCCGTTCTTGCTCTGGGTGTTGTAGATCTCGCTTTGCGGCGTGCTCATGTTGCTGAAGAAGCTGACGTTCTCGCCGTCTTCATTGAGGTACTCGTATTTCCACTTCCATTGATAGCCGGTGATGAGAATGTCCATCTCGGCATCCTCGAAATCATAGATGTCGATCAATGTGGATGTGGCGGGCACCGCCATGCCGATAAGAATGATGAAGGGGACCACGGTCCAGGCAATCTCCACTTTCGTGCTCTCGTGGAACGAGGCGGCCTTGGCACCGCGCGACTTGCGATGGTAGATGATGGAGTAGAACATCACGCCGAATACCAGAGCGCCGATGATCACGCAGATCCACAGGATGATCATGTGCAGGTCGTAGATCGACTTGCCGACGTCGGTCACGCCGACCGGCATGTTGAGCTGGTTCATCTTGTCGTCAGCGGCCACCGCCAACCGTCCGGGAACCGCCGCGGCAAGGGCCAGCAGCCCGAGCGCGCTATTCAGCCGTTGTTTTCTGTGCAAAGACATTTACCGCGTCTCCAGTTCATCGCTCAAAGAGTCAACACAACCGCCAGAGTGATCCCAACTGCCCCTGCGGTGCGTAGAGGAACCCCGATAGCGTGGATGTCGGGACTCATCTGCGCGCACTGGCTGTCGCGTGGGTTGTGCAGTACGCTGAATCCGCAGGTAGAGGGTGCGGAAAAAGCGGGTCGCAGTATAACGAATTCGCGCTGCAAAACAATCTGGGATATTGATTAACCCGGGGCCCTGAGCGCACAACGACAGCGGGTGGAAATCCGGGAAATCGCCATATATGGATGCGAAGCGCGGCCTGGATCGCAACATATGGATGATTGCCTGGCCTGCAATTCTGTCCAATATATCCATACCGATACTCGGCCTGGTCGATGCGGCCATGCTCGGCCACCTGCCGGACACCCGCTACCTGGCCGCCGTAGCCCTGGGCGGCGCCATTCTCTCCTTCCTGTACTGGGGTTTCAGCTTCCTCCGCATGGGTACAACGGGGCATGTCGCCCGTGCCCGTGGTGCGGGCAACCACCTCCTGGCGTTTCTCGTTCTCGCACGCTCCGCGGTGCTCGGTCTCGCCATTGCGGTCGTCGTGGTGCTGCTCGGCCCGACGTGGACCGCCCTTGGCCTTGCCGTCATGCAGCCCGCCGAGCCCCTGTCTGGGCCTGCCGCCTCCTATATCGGCATCCGCCTCTGGAGTGCACCTGCGGTGCTCGTGACCTACGCCATCGTCGGCTGGTTCATCGGCTGCCAGAACACACGCTGGCCCATGGCCATACTGCTGGTGACCAATGGGATGAACATCCTGCTCGATATCCTGTTCATCGTCGGCCTCGGCCTGAACAGCGACGGTGCGGCGATGGCCACGGTGTGCGCTGAATACTGCGGCCTGCTGCTGGGCGTGTTTGCAGTGCGACAGGCCGCGCCGGAGCTGCCCGGCGCTCGCGAACTGCACAGCGGCCTGACAGACCGGCGCGCCTATGGCGCACTCTGGCGCAGCAATCGCCACCTGCTGGTGCGCACACTGTCCCTGCTGGCATGTTTCGCTTTCTTTACTGCCATGGGCGAGAAGCTGGGTCAGGATGTGGTCGCGGCCAATGCCCTGATGATGCAGTTTCTCCTCTTTGCGGCCTTCTCCCTTGATGGCTTTGCCTATGCCGCAGAGGGACTGGCGGGGGGCCGGCTGGGTGCACGGGACCTGCCGGGGTTCTACTCGGTCGTGCGGCGCTGCGCCCTCTGGAGCGCCGCCAGCGCCTGCGCGATCAGCCTCATGATCGCTCTCGGGCAGCCGCTGCTGCTGCCACTGCTCAGCGATATCGATCGCATCCGGCAGATCCTCGCGGATGTTCACCCCTGGGTGGTGTTCCTGCCGCTGCTGGCGGCACCGAGCTATCTGCTGGACGGGGTGTTCATCGGCGCGGCGGAAACGCGACCGCTGATGACCACCATGCTGTTCAGCGCGCTGCTGGTCTACCTGCCCACGTGGTACTTAAGCCAGGGCTGGGGCAATCACGGACTGTGGCTGGCCTTCGCCCTGTTCAACCTCGCCCGCGGTGTGTCACTGGCCTGGGTTTTCCGGCGCTTCAGCCTTGGCGGTCACTGGCTTTCGGGTCAATGAGCGTGACCGCCTCTGCCACCGTTTCCGGACGCCTTGCGGCGGCGCGGGTCACCCGCGTACCGGGTTCGCCGGGGGCGGGCCCCGAGGGCCGGGCATCACTGAAACCACAGGCGATGCATTCGCGTTGATCACTGGCTAGGTCAACGACAATCCTGTCCATTGCGGCGCAGCGCGGGCAGACGGCGCCGGCGATGAAGCGGCGAGTGCTCCTGAAGGGGGGTTGCATGGCGCTGTCCTGTGCCTCCGCGGTGATTCGCGTTTACACTAGTGTAGCAACTTCCCTGACGGAGCCCGCATGCGTCACTACACTGCAACCAGCCTGCGCCCCTTTGGCGGCCACCAGCCGGTCATTGGCGAGCGCGTTCTTATCGACCCTTCCGCCGTGGTACTCGGTGAGGTGGAACTGGGCGACGATGTATCGGTGTGGCCCACTGCCGTCGTGCGCGGCGACATGCACTGGATCCGCGTCGGTGCCCGCAGCAGCGTGCAGGACGGCAGCGTCCTGCATATCACCCACGCGGGTCCCTACAACGCGGATGGCTGGCCGCTGGATATCGGCTCCGAGGTGACCATCGGCCACAATGCCACACTGCATGGCTGCCGGGTCGGCAACCGCGTTCTCGTCGGCATGGGTGCGACGGTGATGGATGGCGCCGTGGTGGAGGACGATGTGGTCATTGCCGCCGGCGCCCTGGTGACACCGGGCAAGCACCTCGCCAGCGGCTATCTCTACGCGGGAACGCCTGCGCGCCAGATGCGCGCGCTGTCAGAGCGCGAAATGGGTTTTTTCAGCTATAGTGCCGACAACTACGTGCGCCTGAAGGATCGGCATCTCGCCGAACTGGAGGACCTCGGCGAATAGCCCGGCTCTCAGGCCGCAAGACTCAGGGCATCGCGTACCCGGCGTATCACGGGAGCCGTTTCCGGGCGCACGCCGTGCCAGCGGAAATAGGACTCGGCGGCCTGCTCCACCAGCATGCCCGAGCCGTCGGCGACCGCCCAGGCCGCGTGCTGCGCCGCCCAGCGCATGAAGGGCGTGGGCTCGGACCCGTACACCATCTCGTAACAGCAGCTGCGCTCGTTGAGGAGGGAAGGTGGCAGCGCAAGCTCCTCGCCACTCAGGCCGGCACTGGTCGCGTTGACCACAACGTCGAACATGGCACCCTGCAGCGACTGCATGCCGCCGCCCGCGACGTCGCCGAGGGCAGCGAAGCCGGCGGCGAGCTGAACGGCCTTTGCCTCGGTGCGATTGGCGATGAACAGGCTGCGGGGATTCTCCTGCAGCAGCGGCCCGATGACCCCCCGCGCCGCGCCGCCCGCGCCGAGCATGAGTATCCTCGCTCCCTGCAGCGACCACCCCTGGTTGACCACCATGTCACGCACAAGACCCAGCCCGTCGGTGTTGTCTGCACTGATGCGTCCCTGGTCATCCAGCTTGAGGAAGTTCGAGGCGCCGGCCAGTTGTGAGCGCTCACTCTGCATGTCGGCCAGAGCGCTCGCCTCGGTCTTGAAGGGCACGGTGACATTGAGCCCGCTGCCCCCCGATGCAAAGAACCCCCGCACGGCACGCTCGAACTCTCCGAGTTCGACACGCAGGGCACGGTACTCGATGCTGTGCCCGAACTGGTCGGCGAAGGCCGCGTGGATCAGTGGCGACTTGCTGTGCTTGATCGGGTTGCCGAATACCGCGTACTTCCGGGTTTGCGCCATGCTGATACTGCCTCTTTGCGTCGCGCGGGCCTCGGGGACCTGCAGGTAGGGACTAAGCAAGCCAACTCATGACACTAGCCAGTCGCGATCAACCAGATACTTTGTCATCAGGTCCTCCTCCGGAGTTCCCGGCTCGGGATGATAATCGTACTCCCAGCGCACCAGGGGCGGCAGCGACATCAGTATGGCCTCGGTCCGGCCCTGGGACTGCAGCCCGAACAGGGTGCCGCGGTCGAACACCAGGTTGAACTCGACATAGCGCCCGCGCCGGTAGAGCTGCCACTGCTTTTCCCGTTCGCCCCAGGGCGTGCCCTTGCGACGGGCAAGAATCGGCCGGTAGGCCGGCAGATAGGAGTCACCGACCGCGCGCATGAAGTCGAAGCAGGTGTCGAAATCCCAGTCGTTCAAGTCGTCGTAGAACAGCCCGCCTACGCCGCGGGGCTCGGCCCGGTGACGCAGATGGAAGTATTCGTCACACCAGCGCTTGTAGCGCGGATAGACATCATCACCGAAGGGGGCGCAAGCCTCGGCGGCCGTCTGGTGCCAGTGGCGGCAGTCCTCCTCGAAACCGTAGTAGGGCGTGAGGTCGTAGCCACCGCCGAACCACCAGACGGGCTCTTCCCCGGGCTTCTCGGCGACGAACAGGCGGACATTCGCGTGCGACGTCGGCGCATAGGGATTCTGCGGATGAATGACCAGTGACACGCCCATGGCCTGGAAGCTGCGTCCCGCGAGCTCGGGCCGCGCCGCCGTCGCCGAGGGCGGCAGGCCGGTGCCCATCACGTGGGAGAAGTTGACGCCGGCCTTTTCCAGGACGGCGCCACCGGCGAGTACCCGGCTGCGGCCGCCGCCGCCCTGCGGACGCTGCCACTCATCGACAATGAATTCCGCTGTCCCGTCTTCCGCGGCAAGCTCACGGCAGATACGGTCCTGCAGATCCAGCAGGTATGTCTTAACGGCTTCTATCGAAACGGTCACGGGTGATGGCATCCTCAATTGGGGTCAAGAGCGTAACACGCGATCGCTGTGCACATCGCGGATGATGGAGGGCCGGGCCGCGCGGTTCACCGTCCCGGGCATGACCGCATCGACACCTGCGGGGAAATAGCGCCTGACCTGGAACAGGTCCCGCGGCGCCTGGCTACCGGCCCTGTTCGCCGATGTCGACACCAGGGGCCCTCCCCAGGCCCGGCACAGCGCCCGGAGCACCGGGTGCGCCGTGACGCGCACCGCGACCGTCGCATGCTCGCCGGTGACCTCGACAGGAACGAGATCCCGGTGCGGAAGCAGCCAGGTATGGGGCCCCGGCCAGGACAGCATGACCTTGCGCTGCAGGGCAGCCGGCAGTGGCTGGAGTAGCGGCGCCACCTGGGCGACGTCGCCCGCCACCAGGATCAGGCCCTTGCGCATCGGTCGCCGCTTCATGTCCAGCACCTGCTCAACGGCAGTGGCGTCCCAGGGGTCGCAGCTCAGGCCCCACACCGCCTCGGCCGGGCAGGCGACAACACCGCCGGCGGACAGAGCATCGAGGGCAAGGCGGAGGCGAAAATCCGTCATCGGGCCGACCCGGCGCGGGGCGCGGCTGCCGTCGCCGCGGCGGTCTGTGGGGCGGTAGCTGGCATGGGGGAGTCCGGTGCACTGCATCGACGAAGGTGCCGCGATTCTAGCAACTGCGCCGGGCGTGGCAAGTCGCAGCGACACCCGGGGCAATACTGCGCGTGGTGTTCCCATCACCGGCTGCGGGCGTAGCCGCCGGCACAGCGCTCCACCCTGGCCGCCAGCTCGAGCTCCGTCAGCGCCGCCGTGACCGCCGGCAGTGGGCAGTCAAGCACGGACGCGAGACTGTCGGCGTCGACCGGCGCGGCCTCCAGCCGCGCGAGAATCTGCCGCGCGAGGATGGAGAGCCCGGCACCCGGGGGCTCGGACGGGAGTGATTGCAGCGCCGCTGGCGGCAGGTGACCGAGGGCGTCGGTGATATCCTGCGCCGCCTGCACCAGCACCGCGCCGTCGCGCAGCAACTGCAGGCAACCCCGGCCATTGGCATGGTAGACCGACCAGGGCAGGGCGAACACCTCCCTGCCCTGGTCCAGAGCCGAGTTGGCGGTAATCAACGATCCGGACGGCAGCCCAGCCTCCACCACCAGGGTGCCGTTCGCCAGCCCACTGATGAGCCGGTTGCGGCGCGGAAAGTGATGGCGATGGGGCAGGGCGCCCGGGGGGAACTCACTGACCAGGCAACCGGTTTCACAGATTGCTGCGGCCAGCTCCCGGTGCTGCGCCGGGTAGACGCGGTCTATCCCCGTTGCCATCACGGCGACCGTCACGCCGCCGACGTCGAGCGCCCCGCGATGCGCAGCGCCGTCAATGCCCAGTGCAAGGCCGCTGGTGATGGCGAGGCCTGCGCCAGCGGCGGCGCTGGCCAGTTCCCGCGCCGCGCGGACTCCCAGCGGGCTGGCCCGGCGACTGCCTACCACCGCGAGCTGGGGGCGCGTCAGGGCCGCGAGAGAGCCGCGGCAATACAGAAAGGGCGGCGGGCGGTCGATGGTGCGCAGCAGCGGTGGATACGCGCTGTCGCAGAGTGCCACAGCCGAGACCTCCTGTGCCGCAAGACGCTGGCGCAGGCGGCGCAGCGGTGCTGACCGCGCATCCTGCAATCCGTCCCGGGCGCGCTGCAGCGCCTGTATGGCTGGTGGCGCCAG
>JAWLGG010000012.1:0-18829 GCA_041685155.1 Chromatocurvus sp. | reverse complement strand
GACGCCGCGAACGCCTGCAGCGCCTCGCCGCTGAGTCGATACCCGACCCATTCGCTCTGCGGGGCCGCGCCGAAGGATTCGTAGAAGTCGATCGCGGGGCGGTTCCAGTCCAGCACGTTCCATTCAAACCGCCCGCAGCCGCTGGCGACGGCGAGTCGTGCCAGGTGCTGCAGCAGGGCCTTGCCGACACCCCTGCCGCGCAGGTCGTCATCGACGTAAAGGTCCTCGAGGAACAGGCCGTGGCGCCCCAGCCAGGTGGAATAATTGAAGAACCAGACCGCAAAACCCGCGGGCTGCCCTTCCAGTTCGGCAATGCTGCAGTGGACCCGGGGGCGGTTGCAGAACAACGTGGCGCGCAATCGCCCGGGTGTCGCCTCAACGGCGTCCAGGGCGCGCTCGTAGGCTGCCAGTTCGCGGATGAAGTGCATGATGGTATCGATATCGTCCGCCGTCGCGGGCCGGATGTTGATGGCGGTCATGTCGTGTCGTCCGTCAGCTATGGGATCACAGACGGCGAAGCGTGAGGGAGAGTGCGCGGGATGTACAGCTTGTCTCAACGCCGGTCCTGGCGCAGCATGTAGCGTGAAAGCAATAACCAAAGGAAGCATTGCGATGAGCCGACTGAGCAGGTTGCCCGTGGAAACCTGGGATCCCGAACTGCGCCGCATGACGCAGGCCGACAGCGCCACCGAGCTGGAGCGGGGCATCACGCGCATGCTGGCCCACGCACCGGCGTTAGCGAAGGGCGCCCTGGGCTTCGGCGCGGCCGTCACCCTGAACCGGACCCTCCCCGAGCGCCTGGTCGAGCTGGTGCGCCTGCGCGTGGCCTTCCACAACCAGTGTCGAAGCTGCATGGCCATTCGCTATTCCAGCGCCGCCGATAGCGTCGACGAGAACCTCGTCTGCTCCCTGGAGAAGCCGCAGGAGGCCGACGACCTGGCGCCAGAGGAAAAGGCTGCGATCGACTTCGCTGATCGTTTTGCCACCGATCACCTGTCGATCACGGATCAGCGCTTCGACGCGCTGCGCAAACATTTCAGTGAGCCCGAGATCGTCGAGCTGCTTCTGCACTGCGCGCTGTATGTGGGCATGGGACGGCTGGCGGCCGTGCTGGATATGACCGAAGAGCTGCCCGAGGGGTTTCGCGCGCCGTTTGGCGAGAGCGTCACCCCCTGGGCGGACAAACCGGTGCGGGTGCGCTGAGTCGCCTCAGCGGACCTTCCAGTAGCGCGTCATTTCCAGGTAGAGAAACGACGCTGTCCAGGTGATCAGCACCAGTCCCGTGAGGGATTCAAGCCCGGTGACAAAGCGGATTTCGCCGAAGGGCTCGATATCGCCCAGGCCCAGGGTGGAGTATGAGGCGAAGGAAAAATAGGCGCAGGCCGCCAGCGAGCCGTCGAAGTTGCCGCCGAGGGAGCCCCAGCCCTCGGCATGGTGCATCAGATAGATGACCACGGCGAAGATCCAGACCTCGACCGCGTGCGCGGTCAGTGCGGCAAGCACCCCGAGAACGATGCGGAAACGGTGCTTGACCCGAAGTACCGGCATCAGCAGGGTGAAGCGGTAAAGAAATTCGTAGTGGATTATCACCACCAGGGCAATGACGGCGCTCAAAAGGAAAAAGGTCTTTATCATCTGGCGGCGGTTTCTGTTCGACCGGGCGAAACAAAGTAGCATACCGGACCGCAAACGTTGAACGGGACCCATGCATCGTGACAAGCGCAAGCGCCGCCGAGGTCATCTGGCTCGGCTTTCTCGGCAGCCTGCTGGCCGGTCTGGCAACGGGAGTGGGCGCCCTGGGCGTCTTCTTCATCCGCCGCCTCTCGGACTGGCTGGAGGACGTGATGCTGAGCTTCGCTGCCGGCATCATGCTGGCGGCCACGTTCTTTTCACTCCTGCTGCCGGCCATCGACTATGGAGAGGCCTATTTCGGCGGGCGCGTAGTGGCAGTCTCCGTGGTGATTGCCGGTCTGCTGCTCGGCGCGGTCGCCCTGCAGCTTGTCCATCGCTACGCTCCGCACGAGCATTTTGTCAGCGGTCGGGAGGGGCCGGAGGGCGCCGCCGTGGCGCGCATCTGGCTGTTCATCATCGCCATTACGCTGCACAATTTTCCCGAGGGCATGGCGGTTGGTGTCGGCTTTGCAGACGGTAACGTCGGCAACGGCATGAGCCTCGCGACCGGGATAGGGGTGCAGAACATTCCCGAGGGCCTCGCCGTGGCGGTATCATTGCTGGCTGCGGGCTACACCCGGCTGCAGTCATTCCTGGTCGCCTTTGTCACCGGCCTTGCCGAACCCCTGGGCGGACTCTTCGGCAGCGCTGCCGTGTCGCTGGCGGCGCCGCTGATGCCCTGGACTCTGGGTTTTGCAGCCGGGGCGATGCTGTTTATCATCAGCGACGAGATCATCCCCGAAACCCACCGCGGCGGCTTTCAGACCGTGGCGACCTTTTCGCTCATGGTGGGCTTTGCGGTGATGATGTTTCTGGATGCTACGTTGGGTGCCGGGTAGACATAAGCGGCACACTGGTGACATCCTCACCACTTTCAGTCTTGAGAGGACGTACTGTGGCCAAAACCGCGACCGAAGAGCGCATCAAGCGTCTAAGGCACCACCTGGAGCAGGAGAACCCGGCCCTTTCCGAGGCGGTGCAGCACTTCCAGGAGCTGGACGGTATCGCCCGCGGGGTCGGGTTCCTGGGCAATGACGACTCCTACGCCACGCAGATTTCCTGGTGGCCGGTGGTGTCAATACTGGGCACCTTCTCCGCCGGCAAGTCCACCTTCCTCAACGAGTACCTGGGCGTCAGCCTGCAGCGAACGGGAAACCAGGCGATCGACGACAAGTTCACCGTGATCTGCTACGGCGATGGCGATGAGCCGCGACAGCTGCCAGGCCTGGCGCTGGACGCCGACCCGCGGTTTCCCTTCTACCAGATCAGCGAGCAGGTCGAGGCCGCCTCCAGGGGCGAGGGCAAGCGCGTCGACTCCTTCCTGCAGCTCAAGACCTGCCGGTCCGAGGCCCTGCGCGGCAAGATCCTCATCGATTCCCCCGGCTTTGACGCCGATGAGCAGCGCAGTTCCACGCTGCTCATCACGGATCACATCATCGGCCTGTCCGACCTGGTGCTGGTGTTCTTTGACGCCAGGCATCCGGAGCCCGGCGCCATGATGGATACGCTGAAGCACCTGGTGGAAAACACCATCAATCGGGCGGACAGCGACAAGTTTCTCTACATTCTCAACCAGATCGACAACACGGCCCGCGAGGACAACCCGGAAGAGGTGGTTGCCGCCTGGCAGCGCGCACTCGCCCAGTCGGGGCTCACCGCAGGACGCTTCTATCGCATCTACTCGGAGAGCGCGGTGGTGCCCATCGAGGACGAGCAAAAGCGTATGCGCATGGAGGCCAAGCGCGACGAGGACCTCGGCGAGATCCGCCGTCGTATCGAGCAGCTGAATATCGAGCGGGCCTACCGTGTCACGGGCATGCTGGAGCACAGCGCCAAGCATCTGCGCGATTCGATGATTCCGCGGCTGCTCGAGGCCCGGGACCTGTGGATGTCGCGCAGCCGCTGGACCAACGGCATTGTCTTCGGCCTGGCTATCGCTCTGTTTCTGTACGTGACAATCACCGGTGATGCCTGGGACGGCTTTGTTTTCCGTCCCCTGGCAGAGCTGGACCTGCTCTTCCAGCTTCTGGCGGGTCTTGGTATTGCCGTCGTTGTACTGTTTGTCTATTCCCGCCTGCGCCAGCTTGCGGGCCAGAGCGTACTGCGCCGGCTGCAGCGCGACGACACCCTCGGTGCGGACAAGCCGTCACTGGTGCGTGCGTTTGAGAAGCAGCTGGGCGCGGTGATGTCGCCGCTGCTGCCGCGCAAGCTCACCGGCTGGTCGGTGCGTGCCCAGAAAAAACTCGACAGGCTGATCGGCGAGACAGACCGGATGGTGCAGTCGCTGAATGACGAATACACGCAGCCCTCCGGCTCAGCGGCGGTAAAGAAGTAGCGGTGGCGCCTGATTCGCAGATGCTGGTCAGCGCACGCTGGCTGCAGGAGCATATCGGCGCGCCGGGGCTCGTGATCGTCGACGCCTCCTGGTGCCTGCCCGCTGACGACCGTGACTGTCGCGCCGAGTTCGAGGCGTCGCACATACCGGGCGCGGTGTTTTTCGATATCGACACGCTGGTAGACGCCGACAGCGACCTGCCGCATATGCTGCCCCCGCCCGAGGCCTTTACTGCATCGATGCGCGAACTCGGCATCAACACCGACGACCGCGTGGTGGTATACGACAGTGCGGGGGTGTTCTCCTCGCCGCGGGCCTGGTGGATGCTGCGGGTGTTCGGCCACGAGCATGTGTCTGTGCTCGACGGCGGTCTCCCCGCCTGGCGCGCCGCGGGCGGCAAGCTGGCGAGCAGCGCAGACGAGCGCGGTGCGGGCCGCCCTCCCGGCGACTTCACGGCTGGCAAGGCGGACCCCGCTCTGCTGCGCTCACTGTCGCAGGTGCGCGACGCCATCGGCGACGGCTCGGAGCAGTTGCTTGATGCGCGCTCGGCGCCGCGCTTTCGCGGCGAGGTGCCGGAGCCGCGCCCCGGGTTGCGTTCCGGGCACATGCCCGGGGCGTTCAATCTCCCCTACGCACAGGTGCTTGATCCGGACACAAAGACGCTGCTCGCCCCGGATGCCCTGAAAGAACAGTTCCTTGCTGCCGGGCTGGACCTGCGGCACCCGGTTGTCACCACCTGCGGTAGCGGTGTCTCCGCCTGTGTACTGTCCCTGGCCATGGTGCATGCCACGGGGCGGGATGCGGCGGTTTACGATGGCTCCTGGGCGGAGTGGGGGCGCGAGGGCGAAACGGAAATCGGGCCGCGAAATTGAGGCGTAGTTCAAAGTAACAGGACTTTGTGGCGAGACGCGGGTCGCCCGTCAGTCGTTTGATCGGTATAGTTGGGAAAAAAGCTTAAACGATTGGACCCCCATGCCACCACACTCCGTTTTCTCTGCGCGTTTCCTCGTGCGGTCTTTCATCGTCTTGTTCGCACTTGCCGGACAAAGGGCATGGTCCCAGACTCCAGAGGTATCGGTTCCCGACCCCGCAGAGTCCTTTCTCGGTGAAGAGTACTGTTTCGATGCCACCTTCTCGAACTCCGGCGATGTGGGGTACGGACCGTACCTTCGGGTCTTGCTGCCACCGCAACTGGCCACGCCATCGGCCAGCGTTTTCGGTGTGGGCGGCAGCTTTGATCTTATCGGTACGTTTCCGGAGGCTCCCGCTTCCCCCGAACTTCAGGACCCCCGCACAGAGGCTATCGTCACTGGCACATCGGGTTTTGCCTATTACAACCTGATGCTGCCGCTTGGCTCGGTGGTTGAGGATGGCCCGCCGCTCGACGCGACGATCTGCGCGACCATCAGCCCGGACGCCATTGTCGGAACTCCGCTCGATATCTCCCTGACGCCGGTATACGAATTCGGTGACACGCCAACCGGAGACAACGGTCCGCTTTTTGGTGCAGCGGTAGAGCCAACGGTCACGCCGACGGTGCTTCTGTTCGAAAAGACCAATGACGCGCCGGAGGCGGGTCGTCCGCCCAGTAATTCCTGGCCCTACACCTATACACTCACTGTCGACCTCGCCAATACCGCCGAATTCCAACCGATTGCTGTAGAGGATCAACTGCCCCCTGCTTTGCAGTATCTCGAAGGCAGTGCGTCTGTCAGCGGGGGTGCCGACTGCACTTTTACAGAGCTGCCATCCGGGGTAGCGCCCGGGGGCACGCTGCGTCTGGATTGTGCGGGAGCGACCGTCGGCACCGGCGCCAGTGACGATATCGTCGTCACCTACCAGGGTTTCGTGACCGATACCCTGGATGAAACAGCGTGCGCCAGCCAGGCGCTGGTCAATAATGCCTCGGTCGATGCGACCTATATAGAACAGTCCGGGGACAGCAACATCCTGCCTCCGGTTTCGGATACCTCATTGGTCCAGGCGAAACATGTCGCCATCCAGAAGTCGGCATCGCCGGACGAGGCGGTACCCGGTGATTCGCTCACGTTTACCCTCTTGCTGCAGGTAACCGATCATTCGGATCTTTTGGCGCTGAGCCTGACCGACATCGTGGGGGATGGCCTCGACGTCGATCCAGACAGCGTGATGTTCACCATTGATGGTGGAGCTCCCATCGCCGTCGTTCCCGGAGTGACAGTGGGCGATTCAACCACTCTCGTAATGGATTTACTGGCGGCGACTGGAAAGCTGACGATTGCCGCCGGCAGCCTGATCGAATTGTCCTACACCGCCACGGTTCGCGAGGAGTATCGAGAGACGAGCCAGCCGGTTCTCGCTGCCGATACGCTGAGCAACAATGTTGTTGCGGACTATGACCTCACCGGCGGCGCGACAAGCTGCCAGGATACCAGCGGGGCTAGCGTTTCCGTGCGCCCGACGCTGGTCGACAAATCTATTGTCAACAGTGGTGGGGCGCCCTTCCAGCCCGGCGACATTGTTGTTTACCGTCTCACGCTCGACGTCCCTTCAGGCGATACGCAGGATATCCGGTTCACAGATTTCCTGCCGCTGCCCGCATTGCCTGTTGACGGCATTGACGCGGTTTACAGCCAGAACGGCGCAGATTGCCCCGACAGCGCCGGCCTGTGCCGCGGTCCGGGCGATACGCTGGACTTGACGCCCACAGCGATTACCGTCGACGCTGCCACAAACTCGATTACCCTGGATTGGCAGGATATCGATACGACTGCAGATCAGACTCTGCAGGTTGACCTGCACGTCCCGGTCAGTGGCGAGCCCTACGCCGATGGGCTGTTTCTCACCAATATTTTTCAGGTCAGCACCAGCAACAGCCCCGGAACGGTCGCTTCGGAAACCAGCCCCGCTGGCATCCAGATGCGCGCACCGGTACTGGAGATCGACAAGTCAGTGGTCGAGACCTCCAATACCGACAGCAGCATTGATGGTAACGGCGACCTCAACGGTGCCGATGCCGCCGATGAGGTGACCTATGCCGTCGCGCTGACCAACACCGGCGGGGCGCCTGCCTTTGATATTCGCGTAGACGACCTGCTGGCAGCGGACCTGGATAGCTGCACGTTTGACAGTGTCACGGTTGGCGGTAGTCCAAGGGGTACTTCCCTAACTGAAGGAGCCGCAATCTCCGCGCTGTCCCTGTCAATTGACGGTCAGCTGGATCCCGAGGAAGTCGCGGTCGTTCGCTACACCTGCACCATCGCCGGCGACGTAAACCCCCGCCAGGTCATCGACAACACCGCCACCGCCGACTGGACCGCCGAATCCGGCGGTACGCCCTTCCCGGTGATCAGTGACGATGCCAGTGTCTCGATTGCCGCACCCGCGCTGGCCAAGACCAGCACTGGCATCAGTCCCGGGCCCGCGGCATCGGGCGCTGTGCCGGGGGATACGGTGACCTACCAGCTCACGGTAACGGTTCCTGAGGGTTCGACCCCAGCCGTGTTGATCAGCGAACAGTTGCCGGCAGGATTTTCGTATGTAGACGGCTCGCTAAGCGTCGATGCCGCGGGATTTTCCGGCTCGATCGCCGATACTTCGCCGACCAACTCCGGCACGCCTCAGGAACCGGCGTTCAATTTCGGCAACGTCTCGGCAACTGGTTCAACAGGAAGGTCCGACAACAGCTTTCTAATCACCTACGAGGCGCTTGTCGAAAATGATGCAGCCAACAGTGCCCTGAACTCACCCCAGGGCAAAACCAACACGGCGAGCCTGGATTTCAGCGGCAACCCCGGGGCCCCGGTGTCCGCCAGCCATACCCTTCAGTTCCGTGAACCTGACCTGGCGCTCACCAAGAGCTTCAACCCCGGCAGCGATCTGCAGGCCGGACAGTCGGTAACGATAAGTCTGGTGGTGCGAAACGAAGGAACCGCACCCGCGTTCGACATTTCAGTGAACGATGTGTTGAACGATGGCACAAACAACGATCTGCTGGACCTCGGCACGGTTACCATAGACACCGTTCCCACGGGGTACCAGGGTCTGTTCGATACGGACACGGTGACGTTTTCCTCCGATGCCGGCGTCAGCCTGAGCGCAGGGGCATCCGTGACTTTCACGTTCTCCGCGCAGGTCCGCGACGACGTGGTCACCGGGTCCACATTCAACAATACAGCGACGGTATCAGGAGACAGCCAGGACGGCGTGGTCGCCGGAGAGCGCACTACAGAGGGTGATGACGAGTCAAACGCCGTGATCCGGACCCCGGCGGTCGCGAAGTCCGTGCTTGCAAGCTCCGAAGCATGGACCACCGGAACGCAGGCGGCCATCGGCGAGATCCTGACATACCAGCTGGTCTATACCCTTCCCGAGGGTCTGACGCGCGGCGGCGTCCCGGCGATATTTGTCGATGAGCTGCCCGCGGGGCAGCAATACCTCGACGGTACTGCCACCATCCGGGGCACCTATGATACCGCTGATGGCCTTTCTGGCTCCGTGTTCAATACGCTTCCACTCGCGGACACCCCGATCGTTCCTGTTCAGAACAGCCAGCAGTTGCAGTTCGATATCGGCGATATCCAGAACGACGACAATGACCTCAATGACGAGCAGATCGTCATCACTTTCGATGTGCTGGTGCTGAACAGTGCGGATAACAACCGCGCTGATACGCCGACGAATATCGCGCGGCTGAACTATCTCAACCGCAACGACAGCCCCCAATCGCTGCAGGCTACGCGCAGTATCACCATCGTCGAACCCAGCCTGTCGGTGGCCAAGTCGGCGGATCCGGGTACGGCCAGCGGCGGTGATACGGTCGCGTTCACAGTGGTGGTCGGCAACGCCAATGGCGGCAATGTCACCCGTGCCTGGGAGCCGGTCCTCACGGACATTCTTCCGGCACGTTTCCAGAATGTCGCCATTGACAGTATCCAGTTCAGTCGCGGGACGGATATCGATAACCCGGCCTGCGCCGCTGTCGCGGGGCAGGCTCTAGATGTCTCTCTGGATTGTCTTGATGCCGATGCGCGTTACCTGGCGCCGGGCGAGACGATCACCGTGGTCTACTCGTCCACCCTGGACCCGGAAGTGGCGTTCGAAGAGACGGTCACCAACACGGCCACGGTCACCGCCACCAGCCTGCCGGGTGGCAACGGCACTCTCGATGCAGCGCCCGGGGACGCCGGCAGCGACACGGGGGAGCGCACCGGGGAGGGTGATGTAAACGACCTCTCGGTCAATGACAGCGCCACGGTGACTTCAGACCGTCCTTCCCTGACGAAGATGGTCGCCGACCCCGTGCTGCAGATCGGCGAAACTTCGGAGGTCACACTGACCATCCCGGTGCCGGTCGGTCAGACCGGCGATTTCGCGCTGGAAGACACGCTGCCCGCCGGCCTTGAATATCTCGGCGATGCCAGCATCACGCTCCCCGCGGGAGTCACCGCAAGTCTGGAACCAGCGACTCCGGCCGCCGGAATCACCCCGCTGGTGTTCGATTTCGGCACGGTCAGGAACGCCGCTGGCGGCAGCCGCAACATCGAGATCAGCTACGGCGTGCGCGTTCTTGACGTGGCGGATAACGCGCGCGGGGATACATTGACGAATACCGCGACGCTGGATTTCGCGGGAGCCGTCGCGCCATTACCCAGCGACACCGCCACGATCACTGTTCGCGAGCCCGACATCGAGATGGAAAAAACCATAACGGCTGGCGCCACCGGTAGCACCGCGGGCAGTTCCATTGGCTATGCCGTGCGGGTCACCAACCGTGACGAGAACGCCACTGCGTACCGTGTTGAACTCCGCGATGTGCTGCCCGCGGAACTCCTGGGGGGTGATCCTGCGTTTGCGGATATTGTTCTTGTGAACGAGGACGGTGTAACGCTGAATGAGTCCGGCATGTCGCTGATGGGCGGTCAGGCGGTGATCGATGAAACCGCCACTTCCGACGATACCCTGACCTGGCCCCTGTTCGACATGCCGCCTGGGTCGACCCTCGACATCAGCTACACCGTAGTGGTGGCTGATGAAGCGGTCGTCGGGTCTGAGCTGACCAATACGGCCGCCATTACCTATCGCAGCACGGCGGATGGCGACGACGGGCGGAGCTACAATACCGAAGACGGCCGCACGCTGACCCTGGATGCGGCGATTGCGCTGCAGAAACTGCTGAGCCCCGGACAGCAGGGGAATGTATTCACTATCGGCGACACCATTGATTATGACCTGCGTGTCGATGTGCTCGAGGGTGTCACGCCGACGGTCGTCGTTTCCGATACCCTGCCCGAGGGGCTGTCTTTTGTCGAACTGGTGACGATCGAGGCGTCGGGCAACATCAGCTACGCCGGACCCGCCGGGGCCGAGGAGCTGATGCCGGGCGTGATCACCCTGGATTTTGGCGACGTCAGCAACATGGCTGACATGGATCCCACAAACGACACGCTGACCGTGCGCCTGCGGGCCCGGGTGGACAATCTCGATATCAACCAGAGCGGTGACGAGCGGCTCAATCTTGCCGAGGTGACCAGCGGCATTGGCGATGCACAGGATGACCTGGCGATCACGCTTGTCGAGCCTGCGCTGGAAGTCCTGAAGGATGTCGACAATGCATCGCCCAACCTGGGCGATGAGGTGACGTTTACGCTGTCCGTCCGTCACACGGGCCAGAGTACGGCAGATGCCTTCGACGTTGTCGTCGAGGACGTGCTGCCTGCGGGCCTTGACTACGTGGACGGCTCGGCAACGCCGTCGCCGGCCCAGGTCGATGGCAACACTCTGGTCTGGGAGCGCGCCAGCCTGACGCGTGCGGACGACGACTACCAGCTGACCTACCGGGCGCGAGTCAGCCCGGCGGCGACGGTGGGTGCGCCCCTGAACAACAATGCGGCACTGTCGTTTGCGAGTCAGCCCGACGCCGATGGCGGGGCGGATGGCGGTCGTACAGGCGCCGATGGCCCTGGTGGAGCGCTCAACGACTACGCGGCAGACGCGAGTTCATCCGTCACGCCGCGGGCAGATGCCTTTCTCTACGCGCAGAAAACAGTGGCCCTGATCGGCGACCAGCAGGCCAACGGTGTCGCCGACCCCGGCGACAGGCTGGAATACACGATCGAACTGGTAAATGAGGGCGGAAATGCCACGGGCGTGGTGATCACGGATCCTGTCCCGGACAACACCCGCTACGTCAGTGGCTCGCTGACCAGCACTGCCGGCGTGGTCGACGATAGCGGAGATCCGCTGGTCGTTTCTGTGGGCAGCCTTGCAGGTGGGGCCGCAGTCACCGTGAGGTTCCAGGTCGATATCGTCGCGCCGCTGCCCGGCGGGGTCGTTATTTCCAACCAGGGTCTCATTGACTCGGACCAGACGGTTCCCGTGCCAACGGATGCCGACGGCAATCCGGGCAACGGATCGCAACCAACCGATACCGTGGTGGGAGGGGTTAACGAGGAAGAACCCTCGGGCCCGGGCCTGCGCTTCACCAAGACCTATGCGCTGACCGGCGACATCGTGCCGCCGATCGGCTCGGTCAACGAGGGTGACGAGGTCACGTATACCCTGGTCATCCGGAACACGGGCGACGAAGTCCTGACCGATGTGACGTTCTCCGACAGCATTCCCGCGGGACCTTCGCCGGCAGGCATGACCGTGACCGGCGTATCGGTGACCCAGGGTACGGCACCGATACCGGGCAACAGCGTGGTCATCAACGATATCGGCAGCATAGCACCCGGCGGCAGTGTTACTGTCCGGATATCCGGTATGGTCAACGGAACAGGGGATATCCTCAATCAGGCCCTCGTCAACACGACGGAACTGGGCGGCACGCCCAGCGATGGCGACGGCAACATTGGCAATGGAATGCAGCCGACAGTCGTGCCGGTGCAGCCTGCCGGAGGAGCGGGGCTGGCCAGCCTGTCCCTCGACAAGCAGGCTGAACTGATTGGCGATGCCAATTCCGACAATCAGGCCAACCCCGGTGAGACCGTGCGTTTTACCCTGCGCGTGCGCAGCACCGGCTCTGCCGTCGCCCGCGACGTGCGCCTGGTCGACGCCATTGCCGACATCAATGGCACGCTCGTTGCCGGCAGCGTTGTCACCAGCCAGGGTTCCGTGGTGAGCGAGTCTCCGGAGGTGCTGGTCAATCTGGGCGACATGCCGGCCGGCTCTGAGGCGACGGTTCTTTTCAGGGTAGTTGCAGGAGAGCCTGGGGAATTGCGTAACGCGGCCTCGGTATCGGACGCGATGGACAATTCGTCCAGCGATTCCGCATCCATACCGATTGTCGCCTTCGATCCCTTCGATCCACCGGGAGGCACCAAGGTGCTGAATGAAGAGGGCGTGCCGGAGCTCGAGTGGACCATGGTCTGGCTGAACCCCAATGCCAGCTTCGTCAGTCCTCTGCTGGTGGTTGACCCGATTCCCGCCAACAGCCAGTACATTGAAGGCAGCCTGGAGTGCATTGCCTCCGGCGTCTCCGCAACCGATGAGTGTGTTTTTGACGAAGATGCCCAGGAGGTTCGCTTCCGCGGCTTCATTGGCCCCGACGAAGGCGCGACCGGGCTCGACGACGCGACCAACGCCGTGGTGATCCGCTTCCGCGTGGAGATCGAGAGCCTGTTCGACGCCGTGGTCAACCAGGCGACGGGCTACGGCGACACCGATGGTAATGGTGATCCCAATCTCGACCGGCCCGTGCTCACGGATGATCCCGGCGTGGAGGGTGCACAGGACCCCACGAGATGGCAGCCGGTGTCACGGGTCATTCCCGCCGTGAGCCATCCGCTGCTGGCGTTGATGGTACTCATGCTCTCCGCCCTCGGCGGGTGGCGCATGCGTGCCGCTGCCACCCGTTCGCGGGCGCAATGACCGCCTCTGGCGGCGGGGCCTACCAGGTCTTGCCGCCAACCCAGGTTCCGGCAGCGCCCGCCATGTGCGAAATCTCCACGCTGTCGAAGATGCCCGCCTTGTAGTAGGGGTCGTTGAAGAAGAGGTCCCGCGCCCTATCCTGATCATCCGTGTGGAAGATCAGGCAGCTTCCCCCAACGTCGCCGCCGGCCTCTGCGCGCACCGGTCCCGCGACGCAGATCTCGTCGATGATGGTTTCGATGTACTGGAGGTGGTCGAGCATGTGGGTCTTGCGCAACTCGTCAGCGTTTGCGATGTCCTTGCAGTAAATGAGCGTAGGCATTGTCAGTATCCTTGAAGGTTGATAGACGCGTTGGATGTTACCAGATCCGCGCTGCTGTCCATGTCAGTGGTGGATCGGCAGGTTCCGCGGCGTCACGGTAAAGGAGCTGTCGCCGCTGACCAGCAGGGCCTCACCCTCGGCTATCGTACACTGCAGCGTCACGCCCGGCCTGAAGGCGCCTGCCAGGGCCTGCATCTCCGCATCGTGCACCTGCAGTATGCTCAGCCTGTCCAGTCGCGACAGCGCGGCGTCGTGCTTTTTCAGCCAGACCGGTATTGCCCGGTCGCCGTAGGCATAAAGCAGTACCCGCTGCGCCCGGCCGCAGGCCTTGCGCAGCCGATCCGGATCCGGTGCGCCCAGCTCTATCCAGGTCTCGATGGTGCCATCGAGGGTGCGCAGCCACAGGTCGGGTTCGTCGTCGGTGCTGATGCCGCGACCGAAGGCCAGTTGATCATCGGCATGCAGCGCGAAGACGAGAACGCGCAGCATCATGCGCGCATCCGTTTCCGACGGGTGCCGCGCGACGGTAAGGGGAAAATCCCGGTAGAGCTGCCGGTCGAGATCGGCGAGCTGCAGGGTGAGTCGGAAAACAGAGGATTTCAGTGCCACGGTCGGTCTCGGCTGTGCGGAAACCCATGCTAACAGCAATCCGGCCAACAGTAATTTACCCGCGGCCGGGCCCGGCAGGAAACTTGCTCGCGACAACCGATTCGCTTTTACTACACCCGGCCGGGTCCAGACTGACCCCCATTCATCTGCGGGCCAGCGGCCCGTTTACAGTTTCCGGGGTGCCAGACAGAGGCGCACCTCACGACGGAGTTCTTCGGGATGAAGGAAGCACTGGATGAAGAGGTGCGCGAAGTCGAGTCCTTCGCAGACCTGTCTGACCCGCTGGCAACGTTCCGGCAACCCATGATCACGGCTGCTTCGCTGGTACTCGGTTTCACACTTGGCTTCGCCAGCCAGTGGGTGGCATCGCCCAATCCACTCGGCCCCTGGGCCGATTATCTCGTCGGGCTGTGTATCCTGGTGGGCACCTGCTGCCTGGTGGCGACGGTGTTCCGGATACTGCGCGCCGACTATCCCCGCGACCTGCCCATGCATTACTACGCGCGCACGCTGCGGCTGTTCATTATTGGAATCACGATCAATTTCCTGGGATTGTTCTCGGACATGCTCATCACTTTCGCGATGCTGGGGCGTTAGCGGCAGACCGCCCCTGTCCCGAATGCGTTGACTAATCGACTGACGGACACTTTCCGATCGCGCCATGGCGGTTCCCGGGATGATCTGCTACAACGCAGGTTCCTCTCCGGGAGAGCATAATGACTGACGCGCAGGTCAACAGAATTCCAAAGAAGCTCAAGCTCGGCTGGTCGGTCGGTGCGGCGGGCGTCTCTGTGCTGATGAACGGCGTTTCCGCGGTGATACTGTTCTACCTGGTGGCCATCGTGAAGCTGGACCCCGCGCTTGCCGGCGGGCTCGTGTTCGGCTTCAAGATTCTCGATGTCATCACAGACCCCATCATGGGAATCATTTCCGACAGGACCCGGTCACGCATGGGGCGGCGCAGGCCGTATCTGCTCCTTGGCTCTTTCGTGGCATCAACTTCCATGATCGTGCTGTTCAGTACACCGGCCTTCGAGACCGAGGCCGCCACCATCGCCTACGTCTGCTTTGGCCTGTTCCTGTCCACGATCGGCTACACCATCTTCCATGTGCCCTATATCACCATGCCGGCGGAAATGACCGACGGCTACCACGAGCGCTCGTCTATCCATGCCTACCGCGTCGCTTTCGTGTCTGTCGGCGCCACCCTCGGTACCGTGGTCGGCCTCTACCTGCTCGAGAAGTATGGGCAGAACCGCGAGACCTACCAGATGATCGCCTGGTTAAAGGGCGTGTTCGTCTTTGCCACCATGCTCGGCTGCTTTCTTGCGACGCGCAGTGCGCGCACCATCGCGCGAACGGAGGCCGTACCAAGGTTCTGGTCCCAGGTCAGTACGCTGCTTGCCAATCGCTATTTTTTCCTGATCATCACGGCAAAGCTGTTTCAGCTCATCGGTGTGTTCGGGGTGGCTTCCGCCGCCTACTTCTTCTTTCTTTCCTGCCTGCAGCTCAATGAATCGTCACTTATCGCCTTTTCCCTGGCGCAGACCGCCGGGGCGCTCGTGGCCGCACCCTTGCTCGTTCGCCTGTCCCGGTTTATCGGCAAGCGAAATACCTACATCCTCGGTGGAGTGTTCAATATTCTTGTTGCGCTGAGCTGGTACCTGGCGGTCCCGGGAGAGCCGCTCACGAACATCATTCTTCGCGGTTTTTTCCTCGGCATTCCCTTTGCCGGGAATATTCTTCTTGCCATGTCCATGCTGACGGACACAATCGAGTATGACGCCCGCCGCACCGGTATCCGCCGGGAAGGCATATACACTGCAATGTACAGCTTTGTGGAGAAGTTCGCGGGTGCCTTCGGCCCCCTGATTGTGGGCCTGCTCCTGGCCCAGGCGGGCTTTGACAAGACCCTGGCGCCGAAGGATGCCCAGTCACCGGAGGTCTTCGCCGCCGTGCTCATGGGTATGGCGCTGATACCGACGGTCACCACGGCGCTGGCGGCAATCATCATCTCTTTCTACAGGCTCGACCAGAAAACGCTGGAGAGCACCACGCGGATCGAGACACCGGTGGAGGGAGAACAGGTGGCCGCCCGCGGGTGAGGATGCCGGTGCAGAGCAGCACCGGCTGTTGATCATGTGCCCTCCTGCATCAGCGGCAGCCACATACCCATGGTTGCAGTAACAATGCCGATGCACATCACCAGTGTCAGCCCGACCAGGGTCCCGGAAAAGGCGTAGCGCAAGCGGGTGGAAAAGAGATCTGGTATTGAGGGTACGACCGTCAGGCGCTGCGCTTCAGTAGTCCAGTGGCAGCATCGTGGATGGGTCAAGCTTCAGGTCAATAAGCAACGGGCCCCGCCGCACGCGAATCGCCTCACAGGCGGCAGACAGATCGTCCTCGTTGCGCACTGCGATGCCGCTGCCGCCGAGGACCGCTGCCAGTTCCGAGAACTCGGGCCAGCGGAAGAGTGACAGTCCCGGGTCCAGATTGCGCTCCGTGTACTGGACATGCTCTGCGCCGTAGCTGCTGTCGTTGCATACGATGACGATAAGGTCGATATTCTCGCGAACAGCCGTGTGAAATTCGCTTACCCCCCCGAGCATGAAGCCGCCATCGCCGACGACCAGTACGGTCGGCCGCTCCGGTGATGCCACGGCGGCGCCAATGGCGTAGCCGGGACCCAGACCGATAGAGCCGAAATTCACCGTATGGATGAAGGAACCGGCTCTGGCGACATCAAGCGCCTTCCACGTCTGGCCGACAAAGCGTCCGACATCCGTCACCACGATACGGTCTTCCGGGATGGCCTTGTTCAGGGTCAGTAGCGAGCGCGTAAGGTCGACCGTGTCGTCAGTGGCGGTATCGACGAGCCCCGCGAAGGGGTCGCATGCCGCGATGCGCTGTCGCACTTCCTCGTTCCTGAACCCGCTGGCGGGGATTTCAGCCTGGTCGAGCCAATAGATGATATCGGCGGCAACGCTTGCCGGGTCGCCTGTCAGCGCCGCGTCGGGCGGGTAGTTGGCATCGAGGTCCGCCGCTTCCTGACTGCACTGGATGACGCGTTTACCTTTCAACAGTGACTCGTTGGCCGTCGTCCATCGGTTCAGGCTGGCGCCGAAGGCGAGCACGCAGTCGCTCTGCAGTATCAGCTCTGTCGCCACCGGCGTACTCAGGCCACCGAATATCCCCAGGTTGTAGGGGTGGTCATGAAACAGGCCTTTCCCTTTCAGGGTAGTCGCCAGCAATGCCCCGGTACGCTCCGCAAGCGCCCGCAGAGCGGCCTCGTCCTTTTCGGCAAGCGCGCCACGTCCCGCGAGTACGATGGGACTTCGGGCCGCGGCAATGATGCCCACGGCATTGTCCAGCTCATCCCCGGACGTACTGATCTGCGGGGTCCGCGCCGGGCGCCAGTGGGACGGCTGGTACGCCACTTCCTCCCAGCCAAACTCGGCGGGCATATTCAGCACGGTGGGCTTCCGCTGCAGAGCGCAGTCCCGCAGGGCAGCGACGAGGTCATCGAACAGCGTGTCGGGGCTGCGCAACTGATAGAACCCCGCACCCGTGGCCAGGACGAACTCCCGTTGCGAGACGTTCTGGAAGTGATCCCGGGCTGCCACCGGCGTATCCCCGCAAAGAAGCAGCAGTGGCACGCGCCCTTTCACGCCGTCAACGAGTGCGGTGAGTGAGTTCGTAAGGCCCGGCCCGTGGGTAACGTTCACCAGGCCGGGTTGCCCGGTCACCAGCGCGTGGCCAAGCCCCATGAGCACGGCACCGGCCTCGTGTGTTGCGGGCACGAATCTGCCGCCGCAGTCGTCGGCAAAGCTCCGCGCCATGAACAGGTTGGCGTCGCCAAGCAGGCCGAACATCGTCGTCATTCCGCTGTCGACAAGCCATCGGGCGGCGGCCTCGTTCAGGGAACAGGTGCCTGCTGTGGGGCCTGGCATGACGTCTAGCTGCGCTCTATGACCGCGATCGGCGTACCCACGGCCAGCTCCTCCCCCGTGGGGCAGAGCTCGCTGATCGTCCCCGTAAACGGACTTTCCACCTCCAGCGCACTCTTTTCCGTCTCCACGATGTACAGAGGCACTCCTTCGGTGACCTGGTCACCCTCCGCCACGAGCCAGCTTGAGATGGACCCGGACTGCATGGACTGGGCGAGCTTGGGCAGCTTTAGCGTGACTTTCATTATCGGCCGTCTCCCGTCACCAGCGCGGTTGCACGCTGGACGATCCCGGCCGCATTCGGGAAGTGCTGGGCTTCCAGCGCCTTGCTGAAGGGAATGGGGGTGTAGGCGGCACCATAGCGGGCCACCGGTGCCTTCAGTTCACCGAACAGGGACTCGTGCACCCGCGCGGCGATCTCGGCGCCCACGCCACAGAATTCCACTGCCGGATGGGTAACGAGAAGCCGACCGGTCTTGCGCACGGAGGCGAGCACCGTGTCCATATCGAGCGGCTGCACAGAGCGCAGGTCAATGACCTCGGCGGAAATCCCCTCCCCGGCGAGGGTCTCGGCGGCCTGTGACGCCTCGCCGACGGCTCAGCTGTAGGCCAGCAGCGTGATGTCTGTGCCCTCCTGCAGGATCCGGGCACTGCCAAAGGGGATGCGGTAGTCACCCTCCGGTACGGGGCCCCGGGTGAAATAGCAGTTCATGGGCTCGATCACGATGCAGGGGTCCGGGTCATCGATGCTGCTCAGCAGCAGGCCCTTCACATCGGCGGGTGTGCTGGGACAGGCGATCTTCAGACCGGGAACGTGGGCAAACCAGGCTTCCAGGGACTGTGAATGCTGGGCGCCGAAGCTCCCGGTGCTGCCCGCACTCATCATGCGCAGGGTGATGGGCACATTGGTGCGACCGCCGGACATATAGCGCAGTTTCGCCGCGTGGTTGGCGATCTGGTCCATGCACACCATGGCAAAGTCATTGATCATGATCTCCGCGATGGGCTTCATGCCGGCCAGGGACGCCCCGATCGCGGCGCCGACAATGGCCTGTTCACTGATAGGCGTGCCGCGCACCCGCGAGTCGCCGTGCC
>JAWLGG010000277.1:0-4615 GCA_041685155.1 Chromatocurvus sp. | reverse complement strand
GCATAGGGGCTCCCAGCCTTCCCTGGCCTGGTATACCAGCAGCCGTTCCGGCGGCAGTGCGGCTTGGACCGCCTCATTGTGTGCAGTGAACGCCACAGACAGTTCCTGCGCACTCAGTCCCTCGGGAATGCCGGCACGGGCAATCGCCCTGGCACACATGTCGAGCCAGGCGCGCGCCGGTGGTGGCGCCTGGTCACGGCCGGCAATGCCGCGGTAGATGGTCTCGGAAAAGCTTTCCGCCCAGGTGTCCGCGTCGCGATGGGTGAGAATGAATCTTGCGTCGGGGAACGCCGCGTGCAGTTCCCGGTAGAAACTCGCCGTGGGCCAGTCCACCGCCGACTGGCAGTCCGCGTAAATGGCGGCCCAGTCCGGGTTTCCGCCCAGCGCGTCGACCCAGAGGGGGACCTGGCCCGACATGTCCTCAAGGACAACCTCCATGTGATGGCAGGGCCCAAGGCCCAGCGACTCCAGCGCCACGCGCAATGACATTGTGCCCGTGCGGCCGAGGCCGGCACCGAAAACCTTCATAATGGTTATCCTTGTGGTATGGCTGACGATGCTCGCCTGATCAAAAGCCAATATAGTCTGCCGCGTATTCCGGCTCAATTTATTTCGGCGGCCCGCGTCCAAAGTTACAGGAATATACGCATTCTTGCCGCTTCGACTCCGGCCGTTACTATTGTCAGCGTGATCGCTTTTCAAGGTGAGGTAATGACGAGCATACTGCTGTTCAGTTTTCTTGCAGTTATACTGCTTGCTGTGGCCCTCACGGTCCTCTTGATGCTTGATCGGCGCGATGAGCGCGGTGAATGGCAACGGCTCGCCGCCCTGCAGCCGGCCGATCCGCTGTTGTTCGAGCTGGTCATGATCGCTGATCTGCCCGAACCGGCCCGGCGCTATTTCACCTTTACAATCCAGCCGGGCACGCCGCTGCTTCCGGTCGCGGAGATCGACATGACGGGGCAGTTCAGCCTCGGCAGCAAGGACAGGCCCGCCTACCAGCCGATGGAGGCGCGGCAGATCCTCGCTGCGCCGGAAGGCTTTGTCTGGGCGATGCGTACCCGGGGCGGATTGCCGATTTCCGGGTCGGATTCCGGCTCGTGGACGCGCTTCCGCGTGCTGGGGATTATTCCCGTGGCACGCCTGGGCGGCGATCCAGATCACGCGCGCTCTGCCTTTGGCCGCTATGTCGGTGAGGCAGTCATCTGGTCGCCAGCGGCTCTGCTTCCCGGCCCCGGGATTTCCTGGCAGGGCGTGAATGAGGACACCGCTCGGGTCACCGTGCGCCGGGGCGTACTGAGCCAGGCCGTTGACGTGACGGTCGACGAGGAGGGCAGCCCCATGCTGGTTTCCTTCCAGCGCTGGAGCGATGCCAATCCCGAGAAGGTGCACCGGCTGCAGCCCTTCGGTGCCACGCTCTCAGACTTTCGTGGGGTGAAGGGCTATAGGCTGCCCTTCCATGTCGAGGCAGGCAATCTGTTCGGGACGGCCAGGTACTTTCCGTTCTTCATCGCCGACGTCACTGCCATCCGCTTCCCCACGGGGGCACGGTGATTACGACCGTTCTTGTCATTCAGGTCATCCTGCCGCTGCTGCTGCTGGCCTGGCTCATCCTGCTGCCCGCACGCTCGCTGACCGGCTGGCTGGCCCAGGCAGCGGGTGTCGCTGTTGTTCTATTCGCGCTTTCGCGGGTAGCCCAGTGGGCGGTACCGGTGTGGTGGTTGCCGCGGTTCTACGGGAGTATCTGGCTGGTCGGCGTGCTCTTTCAGTCGCTCAGCCCTCGTGTGAACCTGCCGCGCGTTCCGGCAACGCCGTCGGGTTGGGTGGGACTCTCGCTGTCGCTGCTGCTCCTCGCTACAGGTCTCTGGTATGACGCCAGGGCGCTGGCGGGACGCAGGCTGCCGCCGGTCGACGTGGTGGAGATCGCCAATCCGCTGGGGCCGGGTCACTACCTCGTCGGACACGGTGGCTCATCCCGGCTGGTCAACGCTCACCTCAAGACCTTGGACCCGGACGTCGAGCGCTTCGGCCCATGGCGCGGTCAGTCCTATGCGGTCGACTTTTTCGGCCTTGGTGTCTGGGGGTTGCGTGCCCGCGGCTGGTGGCCCGACGATCCGACTGCCTATGCCATTTTCGGGGCGGAGCTGCGCGTGCCCTGCGCCGGGACGGTTGTGGCCGCGGAGGACAGCTTCCCGGATCAAAGACCACCGCGCATGGATCCGGTGAACAGGCTTGGCAACCATGTGATCCTCCGCTGTGGCGAGGCAGACATTGTGCTGGCCCACCTGCGGCGCGGCAGCGTGACCCTTGCGCCGGGCGACGAGGTCTTACCGGGCGAGCGACTCGGGAAGGTCGGAAATTCCGGCGCGTCGAGCGAGCCGCATCTGCACATTCACGCGCAGCGTCCGCCGGCGGCCGGTGCACCACCGATCTCCGGTGACCCGCTGGCGCTCCGCATCGACGGACGTTTTCTGGTCCGGGGGGACCGTTTGACGGGTGCAGCGCATGCTGCACGCTGACCGCGACGACTCTGCGAGCTGCGGCAGTTCGCGTATGTGCCGTCAGGGTACCGACACCCGAATTACCATCTTGCCATCCACGTCGCCCGCCGCGACCCAGCACGGCGTTCTGGAAGCCAAAGGCGATGAGTGTGCCGCCCGGCTTCAGCAGGCGCCGCGAGCGCGACAGGCTCCTGCCGCCGAGCGGGTCGAAGACATGATCGACACCGCTTTCCAGGGATGCCTTCAGCACTGTATCGTCGGCATCCGCGTCGAGGGGTGGCCCGACAGGCTGCGAAGCAGCTGGTGTTTTGCCGCAATGTCAGTCCCATAGGCAGTGATACCTGCCTCCCTTGCGAGCTGGAGCATCGTGGTCCCCACCGCCCCGCCGAAACCGGTAAGAATCACCCTTTGCCATGTCATGGCGATTCCTCCCTGCGAGCAGGCCCGGTTGCCGGATTGTATGGCGTGGCGGAGTCGCGCGCGGGTACCACGTCCGCAACAGCATAGTCAGGTGTGAACAGGCCCACGCTCACGCCGGGAATCAGCAGGTAGCTACCGACGATGCCCCTGGTGATGGCGAAGCCGCCGAGTAAAAAGACGACGAATGTCCATGAAGGAACGTCACGGTGCGACCTGTCCGGCGCAATGGCCATGATCGATCTCCAGGGAGCCCAACAGGGGCACCTGTCCTTGCATGCGACGCCCCGGGGTCAAATGATTCAGATCATGTTCGAGCGCACTCAACTTGCAAAGCCGAGCACCGCCTCCGCCCACTGGTCGGGCTGTTCGAAGGTGCTGAGCGCGCCGCCCCCGGTGACGACGGTGTAGCGGCCCTCACGCAGCCTGGACGGTGTCGCCTCGAGCAGGTCCCGGTTGAAAAACAGGTCGTTCTCGGCGCCAACCACCAGTGTCGGGCAGGCCACCTGGGATATCCAGTCCGACTCGGCCATCCAGCGCAGGATGGCGAAATGCGCGTCGAAGGGCCGCAGGCGCGAGCGCTGGCCGATGATGAAGGGCAGGAAGCGTGTCTCTGCCTGTGATGTGGGGGCGAGTGCCTTATAGCGTTCCCAGGCGTCCACCAGAAACTGGCCATCCTCGTCCATCGGCAGCTCGCGGGACAACGGCTTCTTTTTAAGCGCCGCGAGGAAGCCGTGAATCCCGTCCGCCGAGACCAGCATCTCGCAGGACACGATCATGCTTTGCACCCGCTCCGGTGCGGCCAGGGCCAATGCCGTAGCCAGCGCAGCCCCGGAGTGGTTCCCGCAGAGCACGGCCTCGTCGATGCCGAGGGTATCCATGAAGCGCAGCGTCGTGGCCACGTAGTCGGCCATTTCGCATTCCTGCAGCGGATCGTGGGAGTTGCCGTGGCCCGGCATGTCCGGTGCGTACACCGTGAAATGCTCGCGCAGGTGCGGGATGACGTCGGTCCACTCCTCGCCCGACATGGGTGCCTGGTGGAAGAGGAGCAGGGCCGGCCCCTGGCCATCGGTCAGGTAGTGAATCTGTCCCTCGGGCAGGTCGACGTAGGCTCTCTTCATGATTCGATTCCTTCTCCGTGCAGGATGGGCGACTGTGTCGCCCACAAGGCGTGTGGCGGGCAGGTAGCAGAGAGTCTGCACCACCCACCTGAAAATTCGATGAGTGCATGTGCAGTGTGTTTACCTGACGGATAGCGCTCGCGCGGGCCGGGCTCACGCCCGCTGCAGAATCATCTCCACCGCCGCCCGCGCCGACGCCGCGGCCCCTTCGGTGCCGATGGTGCCCGGCGGCGTGCAGCCGTCACCCACGTTGTACAGGCCGCGCACCGGCGTGTTCACCGGCAGGCCGAAGCCCGCCCAGCGATGCATGCCGGGCGAGGCGCCGCGGTGTTTCGCCTTGACCAGGAAGCTCGCCTCGTTCATGACGCCGGGAAAGTTGACCTCGAGTTCCCGCAGGGCATTGTCGAACTCGCCGTGCATGTCGGGCTGCGCGGCATCCGCCGGTGCGCCATAGGCGGTATGCAGGTATTTGCCCGCCGGTGACATGCCGTCGGTGATGGTCGAGGGAATCTCGAGATAGATGAGGTTGCGGGTGTTGCCGAAGACCATGCAGCCGGCGAAGTCCTCGAGCAGCGG
>JAWLGG010000276.1:0-4631 GCA_041685155.1 Chromatocurvus sp. | reverse complement strand
GCTGTCGACGAAGCTGGCCATTCCCGCGACGGACTTGTCGATAACAAACGTCGGCGGGATAACCCCCTTCTTCTCACGAACCAGCAGCCCATCCATGATCTGCGCCATCTTTATGTCGATCGATGAGAGACGCGCAATGTAGTGCTCCGCGTCTTCCTTGCTGTTGACGCGGTGATAAGTGTCAAGAAACTCCGGTATGGTGACGTGAACGCCATGGAGCTGGTTCACCGGGTAATCGTGATGGCGGAAGCGCCAATCCGCGTCCGGGTTCCCGACAGCTTCGCGGACCACTGCGGCGGACAGTCTATCGGATTCGCTGATTTTTTCGGGATCGTATCGGGCCAGGGTCGCGAAGAAATCCCTGATGAATTCGTTCTCACGCCGCGCTGCGGCCGCGGATTCATCGTTCCATCGCGCATTGTGGCCAGTGATGCCGACCGGCTCGAGGATACCCAGATAAGTCAGATCCTCGGGCCGGTCCCATAAATACTGAATAAAAGTTCGACTAAAAAGGTTGCCGACGAAAACAGGCTTGGCGTACCACTCATGCGCGGCAAAGGCGACGAGCAGTAATAGCGCACAGCCCGCCACGACGGACCCACGTTTGATGTAGGTCTTTATAATGTCACGCATGATCGAACCCCGGCCTGGATGAACAGGCCCGTGCTTTACGACAGTGACCTCGAGGCCCCGGGGCTACTGGACCCCGGATATGGCGGAATCGGCCCCACTGCTCACTCCTGCTCGCCAACGAAGATATCCAGGGGTAATACCGCCGTGACACCGACGTTAGGCACATCCACCAGCTGGCCAATGCGCATGTCCACAGCGACGCTGGCAATGATGTAGGCCTGCGCCCGGTCATAACCGTACTCCGACACAATGTAATCAATCATGGCAGCCAGCGCATTGCGCGCGGCCAGATGAATATCGGCCGACAGATTCCCCAGGCGCGCGATGCGATCTGAATCGAGATAGGCCAGGTTCGCGGGCACACTGCCTGGCTCCTTCAGCGGGAACCCGGTCACGGCATAAAAGCGTTCGGAGGGTATGCGAAGAGCTGAGGCCGGCCCCTCGTAATGCGGACCGCGCGACAGATCCGGGCCGTCCTCCAGGATACGCGTGGTGACGGTGAGACGCCCGCCCATTTCAATGGCCGTGCCGGACACCTCGCCATCGCCCTGGGCGTAGTGGAAATCCCCGACGGCCAGACCGCAGCCGTCCATGTAGCACGGCAGGTATACCGTCGTCCCGCTCGTCATGTAGCGGATGTCCATGTTTCCGCCGTGCTCCCGCGGGGGAATGGTGCGCAGGCACTCTGCGGACTTAGTTCCCTCGGGCCCACAGAGCTCCGAGGGCTGCGCCTCGCTCGGGTCCAGGGGGAGACCCGCACCGCCGCTTGCCATCAGCTCGCCCTCGCGCTCTAGCACATCCGCCAGCAGGCGCTCGCCGGGCAGGGTCGTTACTACGCCAGGGAAGCCCGCGTTCGGAATACGCACGCCGGGGAGTGCATCGCTCTCGGCGTAATCGCTGTTGATACGCCAGACGATGAAGCGCTCCTGCGTGCCGAACTCCTCTCCTGCAAAGCCGAAGGGGCCGCTTTCGGTCCAGCCGACATCGGCGGGCTCCAGGGATTCAATATTGACCGCCAGCACGTCTCCGGCTTTCGCGCCGTTGATGAAGACGGGGCCGGTCAGCGCGTGAACGATACCGGTTCCCTCCCGGGGTATCGCGGGGGCGCTGGAAATCTCGTCGGGATCCAGGGTGAGGTCGAAGGCGTCCCGACCGACAAACTCAATGCGCTCGCCGGGATCGGCCCTGGCTACCATCGGGATATCCGGGTGCAGGCGGTTGATGCAGGCGTTATCCTCGGCACAGGGTACACTGATATCGCCCACCAGAACGTCTGCGCTTGTGGCGGTAGACAGGGCGAGTATCGCCAGCAGTACGGGCGACCCTCGAAAAAAACCGCGCTGCTTCATACGTACACCTCGCTTGGATGCTGTAGGCCGGATAAAAGAATATAACGCAAGAGGCACCATGAATACTGCAAGCGAATATGACTTTATCGCAGTGGGCGGCGGCTTCGCCGGGCTCGGCCTGCGGGAGGGGCGTATCAATGTTCCTCGCGGCAGGATGCTCGGCGGCTCCTCGGGAATCAACTACATGGCCTATGTGCGCGGCCACCCAGGCGATTTCGACAAATGGGGAAACCCTCGGCGCGGCGGGCATTGTATGCGCTGGCGCAATCGCCACGCCGCAGCTACTGATACTCTCGAGCGAGCGAGTATGGCTATGTTCAGGGCGAGGCACCAGACGATGCCTTTCTCAAGGCCGTCGCGCTGCACTTCTCAAACACGCTGTATCATCAGTGCGGGACGTGCAGGATCGGAGCCGTCGTCGACCCGCGGCTGAAAGCCTACGGGATCCGCGTGCTACGCATCGCCAATGCCAGCGTGATGCCGGACATTATCAGCGGCAACACCGACGCCGCCTGCATCATGATCGGCGAACGCGCTGCAGAATTCGTCGCCCGGGAACATGGTGTGACCCTGCGGCAGTTCGTCGGGGATGAGCAGTAGCAGCACATGGGTACTCACCTGGACTCATCGGTGAGCCATACAGGCTAGTTCTGCATCGGAATCCCATCCTCCCACCGGAAGCCGACGCCCCCGCCCTGCCAGACACCCTCGCCGAAGGGACTTGGCCCCTGAATGTCGATCTGCAGCGGCAGGTCAAAGCTAGGCGCGAGCGGCTGGACGCCGCGCACGGTGCTGCGGTGCATGATCCGCAGCCCCTGCTCCCCGGGCGGCAGATGTGCCTCGGGCGACGCGCGGTGTGCGACCGCCAGGTTGTCGATGAAGAGGCAGTCGTTCTCCGCGTATTCATAGGCAATGGCGTAGCCGTTCGCCAGGCCCGCGTTGAGAATGTCGTTGTAGTCATGGCAGAGCTGCGTAAGCTCCGACGCGTTGAGGAGTCTGAAACCATCGCCATCAAGCTGCTGCTCGATCACTGCACCCGTCATGCCAAGATGCAGCCAGATGCACAGGCGCCCGGAAACAGGATGCTCATGCACCAGCGGATGAACCACGCCCGACGCGGAATTCACCGAGGACAGTCGCGACCAGTAATCTTTCAGCTCCCGGGGCAGCGCATCATACGCGGCAGCCTGGTGGGCGAAGTACGTACCGCCGCCCTTTTCCGCCGGACGAACGATATGGTAGCCCGCGTGAGAGAAAGTGTGTGTTATAAAACTGCCATCGTTATGCCACTGGGGGCCGACGCCCGGAATGCCGTGGCGCGAATCGTTCGACAGGCGGAAGATGTGTCCGTTGCCGCCAGGCGTTGCAGGGTGCACACCGTGCGTGCTGTGCAACGCTTTGCCGCCCCACCAGCAGCTGGCGCGCAGAAAATCGTCGACACCCAGCGGTATGTCACTTTTGAATACGAGAAATCCGCAATTGGCCATTTCCGCTTCCAGCGCCTCGATAAGGTCGTGTGGTGGTTCCTCCATGGCAGACAGATCGATGCCATGCACCGCTGCACCGACAGGGTCGAGCGGGAAGATGTGCCCGCCGTGTTGCTCAATGGTGGAGACGCGTGAAGGGTCGAGGGGCGGCAGTGTCGATGATCGGTCGTTCATCGGTGAACTCCTGTCGTTGACGTGCGTGGCAGTGCTAACCCGCGCATGGGAACGCAGTGGGACACTCGCGGTCAAGGCCGCCACCGCGCCCCTGGCCACCACGCCCCCGCCCCAAACACCAGCACCAATACCCAAAGCCCAAGCCACGTTGCGCGGATCTCATCCAGGCCGGCACCCATCTGGTACACACGCACAAAGACCTCGATACCGCCGGTAGACGGTATCAGTCGTCCCAGCCACACCAGTGTCCTCGGCATGGCCTCGGCGGGCCAGGCGAAACCCGCCAGGAAAAGCGCGGGCACGCTCACCAGTATCATCACCTGCAGTGCGGTCTCGCGGCTTGCAAACAGGTTGCCCAGCAGGAGGCCGAGCAGCGTTACCGCGATAAAACCCGGTAGCACCGCCACCAGCGCCAGTCCGCCTGAGCCCTGGTGCGGAAAGCCAAACAGGTCATACACCACGACAAGGTAGAAACCGAACAGCAGGCACTGCAGCGTCAGGTACACGCTCACCCGCCCTGCCATGACCCTCGGCGCCCGATCCATGAGGCCCTGTTCACGCCGCGCCACCTGCACCATGCAGATGCCGATCAGGAAGGTCTGCTGCAGGATCAGGATGAGCACGGCCGGCACCACGTAGTTGGCGTAGCCGCCGTCAGGATTGTAGAGCTCCTGCAGGTCGACAGTAATCGGCATGGCCAGTGCCGCCGACGCCTGTGGCGAGCGCTCCTCGCCCGACAGAACCCGCTCCTCGACGATCGCGCGGCTAAAGGCCAGACCGGCGTTTGCCGTCGCGTTCGCCACCTGCGAATAAAGCACAATGTAGGCTGCATTGACGAACACGCCGATCCGCGCCGGCTCACCTCGCAACACCTGCCGACCGAAGTCCCTGGGAATCTCAAGGTACCCGGCGAGCGCCTTTCGCCGCACCGCGTCGCGCACCGCGCGTATGTCACCGCTCCTGCCAGTGATCTGAACCTGTTCCGTGG
>JAWLGG010000275.1:0-4643 GCA_041685155.1 Chromatocurvus sp. | reverse complement strand
GCATTGTCACTACGTTTTCACCACCGCCGTGGTCGCCGGTACCCGGCGAGGCTGGGCGCCCCCCCTCCACCATGGCAAGGTTGCGCTCTACCAACTGAGCTATTCCCGCATATTAGAGAGGCGCCTATTCTATGCGCTGATTACCGGGAGTCAAGGCGTTTTGCTTCCTCGTCGCGGGCGCGGATGACCCGGGCCGCGGCCCGCAGGTAGGCCATCATCGACCACAGCGTGAGCACGGCGGCACTGTACAGGAGCAGGTAGCACAGTCCCAGCATCCAGCCCGCGTCGCGACTGGGATTGACCGCCAGCAGCCCGATCACCGCAATCATCTGCAGTGCGGTCTTTACCTTCCCGATATAATTCACGGCGACCGATGTGCGCTGGCCGAGCTCCGCCATCCACTCGCGCAGCGCCGAGACAACGATTTCCCGGCCGATAATGACGCACGCGGCCAGCGTGAACAGGATCGTATCGTGGCGCTCCACCAGCAGGACAAGAGTCACCGAGACCATGAGCTTGTCGGCGACCGGATCGAGGAAGGCACCGAAAGCTGTCATCTGGCCCAGCCGCCGGGCCAGGTAGCCATCGAACCAGTCGGTCACCGCCGCCAGGGTGAAGATACCGGCGGCAACCAGCCAGTGACCCTGGAACGGGACGTAGAACACCACGACCAGCACCGGGATCAGAAGGATGCGCATCAGCGTCAACGCATTGGGAATATTGATCGGCAAGCCAGTACCTCGGATCGGAGTGGGAGCGGTTTCAGTCGCTGACGCTGTGCAGGTGATCGTAGATCTGCTGCGCCATGGTAGCACTGATTCCCGGGATTTTTTTCAGTTCGCCCACGCTGGCGTTGCTGACCCCTGCAGCGCTGCCGAAGTGCCTGAGCAGCTCGCGCCGCCGTTTCGCACCCACCCCGGGAATACTCTCGAGCTGCGACGTGCGACGCGTCTTGTCACGCCGTGCGCGGTGGCCGGTGATGGCAAAGCGGTGCGCCTCGTCGCGAATGTGCTGGATAAGGTGCAGCGCCGCGCTGCTGCCGGGAAGCTGAAGCTCGACGCCGGTCTCGCCCATGATCAGGGTCTCGAAGCCAGCCTTGCGCGTGCTTCCCTTGGCCACCCCCAACACCTGCACACCGGCAACGCCGAGATTGTCCAGGACATCCAGCGCCTGCTTTACCTGACCCTTGCCGCCGTCGATGAACAGGATGTCCGGCAGGGAACCCTCGCCATCGGCGAGTCGCCTGTAGCGCCGCGCCAGCGCCTGGTCCATCGCCGCGTAGTCATCGCCGGCGGTCACGTCATTGATATTGAAACGCCGGTAATCGGATTTTTTCGGGCCGTCCCGGTCGAACACGACACAGGAGGCAACCGTGGCTTCACCGCTGCTGTGGCTGATATCAAAGCACTCCATGCGCTCTGGCAGCGCCGGCAGCTCAAGCACTTCCTGCAGTGCCTGCAGTCGCTCCAGCGTGCTCTGCTTACCCGCCAGATGAGCCTGCAGGTTGGTCTCCGCCGTCTGCTGGGCCAGCTGCAGCCAGCGTGCCCGCGCCTCGCGCACGCGGCTGCGTATCCTCACCTTGCGGCCGGCGTGGCGGGAGAACGCCTCGGCAATTGCATCGGCATCCTCGATCGGGGCATTCAGCAGAATCTCGGCCGGGATGGGCCGATTGTCGCTACCCAGGTAGAACTGTGGCAGAAACGCCGCCAGCACGGCATCCGGTGTTTCGTCGAGCTTGAGGGGTGGATACCAGGTCTTGCTGCCGAGTACTCTTGCGCCGCGTACGAAGAGTACCTGCACGCAGGTCTGTCCACCGGCGACCACGGCGGCGAGAATATCCAGATCGCCGCTGCTGCCCTCTATGCCCTGCGTGGCCTGCACGTGCTGCAGCTGGCGCAGCTGATCCCGCAGTACCGCGGCGCGCTCATAGGCCAGATCGGACGCCGCTCGCTCCATGTCGTCCGCCAGCCGCACCATGAGCTCCTGGTTCTTGCCCTGCAGGAACATCACCGTGTTCTCTACCTGCTGCGCGTACTCCACGGGTGTCACCAGATCGACACAGGGGGCGCTGCAGCGGTCGATCTGGTGCTGCAGGCAGGGCCGCGACCGGTTGCGGAAGTAGCTGTCGCGACACTGCCTGACCTTGAACACCTTCTGCAGGAAGTGCAGCGACTGCCGCACCGCACCGGCGCTGGGATAGGGTCCGAAGTACTGGCCCTTGCGCCGCTTCGGCCCCCGATGCAGCGCCAGGCGCGGAAAGCGATCCTCGGACGACAGAAAGATATAGGGGTAAGTCTTGTCGTCCCGCAACAGGATGTTGTAGGGCGGGCGATGGCTCTTGATCAGGTTGTGTTCCAGCAGCAGGGCATCGACTTCCGTGGAGGTCACCGTCACCTGGACATCCGCAATCCGGTTGACCAGCGCCACTGTCTTGCTGTTCAGGCCCCGGTTGCGAAAGTAGCTGCCGACACGGCTGCGCAGGTTTCTCGCCTTGCCCACGTAGAGCAGCCGGCCCTCGGCGTCATACATCTGGTAAACGCCGCAGCGCGTCGTCAGGCTCGCCATGAACGCGCTTGCATCGAAGGCCGTCATGCGGGCACCCCATAGATGCGCGGTTCGATCTCCAGCTCACAGCCGAAGCGCTGGCGTACCGACGCCTGGATGCGCGCGGCCAGTGCGATGACCGCCGCGCCGGAATCACTGCCGCGGTTGACCAGCACCAGCGCGTGCCCGGGATGCACGCCGACACCGTCGGCCGTGTAGCCCTTCCAGCCGCAGGATTCGATCAGCCAGCCGGCGGGAATCTTGACGCTGCCGTCCGCGAGATCGAACAGGGGCATCCCGGGATTGTCGCGTGCGAGCAGCCGCGCCTGCCCTGCCGGCACCACGGGGTTCTTGAAGAAGCTGCCGACGTTCGGCACCTGCACCGGGTCCGGCAGTCGCGCGCGGCGCAGTGCAACCACCGCACGATGCACTGCCGGCGCCGTCACCTCCCACCCGTTCTCGGCGAGATAATCCGACAGCGCGGCGTAGCAGGTGTCGGTGCATTCGCGGCGACTCAGGGTCATGTCGACAGCCGTTATCACGCAGCGGTCGCGAAGCTGCCGCTTGAAGACGCTGTCCCGGTAGGCGAAGTCACATTCCGCGGCCGTCAGGTAGCGCAGCTCCCCGCTGCTGATGTCCATCACCTGCACGCCCTCGATGAACCGCGACAGCTCGACACCGTAGGCGCCGATGTTCTGTATGGGCGCTGCGCCCACGGTCCCCGGAATCAGCGCCAGGTTCTCAAGGCCGTAGTAGCCCTGTGCGAGGGTCCAGACGGTCAGTGCATGCCAGTTCTCCCCGCCGCCAATGCGCAGGCTGACGCGCTCGCCGTCGTCGCGCGTCACGTCGCGTCCCAGGCCGCGATAGCGCAGCACGAGGGCGTCGATATCGCCTGCCAGCACGACATTGCTGCCCTCCCCCAGCACCACGACCGGCAGAGCGCGCGCCGCCGCCTCGACCAGCACCTCGCGCAGCGCGTCCACGCTGTCGGGAGCGCGCAGAGCCGCTGCGCTGGCCACAAGACGCAGGGTGTTGAGTGACTGCAGGCAGGCGCGCTCAGGCAAGCTCGCGCTCCAGGCGGTTGATGAGTGCGTCACTGGCCGCCTCGACCAGGTCCAGGACATGCGCAAATCCGCCGTCGTCGCCGTAGTAGGGATCCGGCACCTCGTCCACGGCGAGCGCCGGCGCACAGGCGAGAAACAGCCCCATCTCCCCCGCAACGCGATCGCCGCCGCGCCGGCGCAGCTGCCCGAGATTGTCGCGATCCATGGCGAGGATGTAATCGAAGTCTGCAAAATCCGCATCCCGCAGCTGCCGAGCGCGCAGGGGCGACAGGTCGTAACCGCGCGCTGCCGCTGCCGCTGTGGCGCGCGCATCCGGTGGGTCGCCGACATGGTAGCCGGCGGTACCGCAGGAATCGACCGCCACCGCCTCTGTAAGGCCGCGCTGGGCGAGCTTGTCCAGGAATACCGCGTGGGCCGTCGGCGAGCGGCAGATGTTGCCAAGGCAGACAAAGAGAACGCGCATGACCCGCCTCAGTACGCGCTGCGCGACGCGCACAGGCGTCGCACCGCGTCGAGATCCGCCGCTGTATCCACCCCGGCGGGTACAGGCTCGCAGGCGGTCGCGACGTGCACCGTCTCGCCGTGGTGCAGCGCGCGCAGCTGCTCCAGCTGCTCCAGGCGTTCTGCGGGTGCCTGCGGCCAGGTGACGAAGCGCCGCAGAAATCCCGCGCGGTACGCGTACAGCCCGATGTGCCGCTGCCACTGGCCCGCGGGCCAGCGGCTCAGCGCCCCGGGGTCGTCGAGATCGACCCCGCGCGGGTACGGCACCGGCGCCCGGCTGAAGTACAGCGCGTGCTCCCCGGCATCCGTGACCACCTTGACCGCGTTGCCGTCGAGAAGCATTGCAACCTCGGACAGGGGCTCGGACAGGGTCGCCATGGCGGCTGACGGGGAACTGGCCAGATTCTGCGCCACCTGGTTGATCACCGCCGGCGGTACCAGGGGCTCGTCACCCTGCACGTTGACCACGATCTCGTCGTCCGCCAGCCGGCAGATCTGCACCACCTCCTGCAGCCGGTCCGTGCCCGAGGCGTG
>JAWLGG010000274.1:0-4656 GCA_041685155.1 Chromatocurvus sp. | reverse complement strand
GACACCGGATCCGTCGCCATGAAGAACATGCCGAAAGCGAATCCGCCGACTACGAAGTGCCAGTACCAGGGCATGGAGAACGCCGGGTTGCTGTCCGATCCGACGAGATTCAGGAAGGTCGAGAAAATGAACATCCCCAGAAAAACACCCGCTACGATGCGCCAGGAGGCGATCCGGGTGGCAAGGAGGAAGGCACCGCCAATCATGATGGCCAGGGTCGATGTTTCACCGATGGAGCCGGGAATCGCGCCGATGAAGGCATCCATCCAGGAATACTGCGCCTGCAGGCCCGCCATGCCCTCGGACGCGACCACGCTGAGCGGTGTCGCGCCGGTGTAGCCATCTACCGCCGTCCACACGGCATCGCCGGACAGCTGCGCCGGGTAGGCAAAGTAGAGGAAGGCGCGGCCGGTCAGGGCCGGGTTGAGGAAGTTCTTGCCGGTACCACCGAAGACTTCCTTGCCCACCACGACGCCGAAGCTGATGCCGAGCGCGGCCTGCCACAAAGGCAGGTCCGGCGGGCAGATCAGCGCGAACAGGATGGAGGTCACGAAGAAACCCTCGTTGACCTCATGCCCGCGCTTGATGGCGAAGAGGACTTCCCAGAAACCGCCGACCAGGAAGGTGACGGCATAGATAGGCAGGAAATACAGCATGCCGAACCACAGGCAGTGCCAGATGCTGCCGGGATCGTAGCCACCGAAGGCCTCGATGAGCGAGCCGCGCCAGCCTTCCACGCTGCCACCGGTCGCGGCGAGCACATCGTTGGCCTGGAATCCGAGGTTGTACATGCCATAGAGCATGGCCGGGAATACCGACATCCACACGGTAATCATGATGCGCTTGAGATCGATACCGTCGCGCACGTGGGCGGTGCTGCGGGTAACGCTGTCGGGTGAGAACAGGAAGGTATCTACCGCCTCGTAGAGCGGGTACCAGCGGTTGAAGCGCCCACCTTCCATGAACTGGGGTTCTACCTTGTCTAGCATGTTGCGCAGGCCCACGTCAGCCCTCCTTCTCGATGCGTGTCAGATTATCCCGGAGGATAGGGCCGTACTCGTACTTGCCGGGACAGACATAGGTGCACAGGGCGAGGTCTTCCTCGTCCAGTTCCAGCGCGCCCAGAGACTGCGCCGTCTCGGTGTCGCCCACGATCAGGGCGCGCAGCAGCTGCGTCGGCAGGATATCGAGCGGCATGATCTTTTCGTAGCTGCCAACCGGCACCATGGCGCGCTCACTGCCGTTGGTCGTGGTGGTCATGGGCAGCCTGCCGGTACCCAGGAAACTGCTCAGGTAGATGCCGAGATTGGAGTGCTTGCTGCGTCCCGGCGAAAGCCAGCCGAGGAACTCGCGCTGACGGCCCTCCGCGAGCACGGTCACCTGATTGTGATAGCGCCCGAGATAGCCGGTGGCGCCGGTGACCGCGCGGCCCCCGAGCACGGATCCGGAAATGATGCGATTGTCGTCGCCGCGCATTTCGCCGGCAGCGAGCGCCTCGAGGTCTGCACCGAGGCGCGTGCGAAGAAGCCGCGGATTTTCCACCTGCGGGCCGCTAAGCGCGACCACGCGATCCGTGTAGAGCCTGCCATCGAGGAACAGGCGGCCGATGGCGATGACGTCCTGGTAGCCGATTGTCCACACATGCCTTTCCAGATCCACCCCGAGCAGCACGTGAATGTGCGTTCCCGCAAGGCCCGCGGGATGTGGCCCGGCGAACTCGGCGTGCTCGATCGAATCCGCCGTCCCCCTGGGGATTGATGTGCCTGGAGCTGTGCACAGGTAGGTCCTGCCCTCGGTGAGCCGGGCGATAAGATCGAGACCGAGCCCGAAGGCCTCCGGCTGTTCGGAAATCACCACCTCGGGGTCCGCCGTCAGTGGCTGTGTATCGATTGCCGTCACGAAAATCGCGGCCGCCTCAGCGGTCACTGCGGGAACCTTGCTGAAAGGCCGCGTGCGTAGCGCGGTCCACTGCCCGGAACTGACCAGGCGGTCGCGTATCGTTGCGGTGTCCAGATCGCGTGCCGCGTCTGCATCCATAGGCTCGACACTGACGCTGTCGTCGCCATCCAGGTCGATAACCACCGACTGCAGGACACGCTTCGCCCCGCGGTTGATCGCGGAGACCCGACCGCAGCCGGGCGACGTATACACAACACCCTCGGTTTTCTTGTCGCTGAACAGGACCTGTCCCGTGAGCACGTGATCGCCTTCTGCCACCTCCATGGTCGGCTTCATGCCCGGGTAGTCGAAGCCGACGACCGCCACGGCCCGCGCTGCCGGTGCATCGTGTATGGACTGTTCCGGACGTCCCGCAATGGGAATATCCAGCCCCCGTTTGATCTTGATCATGCGACCTGCCTGCAAAGCGTCTAGTGTAAGGGCAAAGCGGATAAAGCGAAGGCGAGCGCTAGTGCACTGAACCTCGATGACCTGGCAGCAGCAGCCTGAATACCCGCGTCTGGCTGTTGCTGCGCAGGAATCCGGCGGGCCGCCCGGAGGGGCCTGCCGCAAGTCGCGCGTATTATAGACAAAAGGCACCCGCCTCCGCCACTGCGCCACCACCTCCGGCACTGTATTTTTCGGCAAATGCGCGGGCCGGGGACGGATTTCAGTCCTCGCGGGGAAACACCGGGTAGTTTATTCCCGCCATGCGCTCGAGGATACGGTGCACCTGGCAGCTGTAGCCGAACTCGTTGTCATACCAGAGGTACAGGACGGCCTGGGTGCCGTTGACGATGGTCGCCTGGGCGTCGAAGACGCAGGCCGTTCTGGAGCCGACAAAATCCGAGGAGACCACCTCGGGGGAGTTGGAATAGTCGATCTGCTTGCGCATTCCCGAGTGCAGGGCCACGTGTCGCATGTGCTCGTTGAGCTCCTCCACCGTGGTTTCCCGCGCCAGCGTCAGGTTGAGAATCGCCATGGACACGTTGGGGGTCGGCACGCGTATGGCGTTGCCGGTGAGCTTGCCCTCGAGCTGCGGCAGGGCCTTGACCACCGCCTTGGCGGCGCCGGTTTCGGTGAGGACCAGGTTCAGCGGCGCACTGCGACCGCGGCGGTTGGCGCTGTGGTAGTTGTCGATCAGGTTCTGGTCATTGGTGTAGGCATGGACCGTCTCGACGTGCCCGTTGACGATGCCGAAGTGGTCATCCACCGCCTTGAGCGGCGGCACAATGGCGTTGGTCGTGCAGGACGCCGCCGAGATGATGCGGTCCTGGGGCGTGATGACGTCGTCGTTGATGCCGGCGACCACGTTCTTGATGTCGCCCTTGCCGGGGGCCGTGAGGATCACCTTGGACACGCCCTTTGACTTGAGGTGGCGGGACAGCCCCTCCTCGTCGCGCCAGGCCCCGGTATTGTCGACAATGATGGCATCCTGGATGCCGTAGTCCGTGTAGTCGATGGATTCCGGGGAATCCGCGTAGATAACCTTGACCTCATTGCCATTGGCAACAAAGGACTGCCGCTCTTCGTCGACGCGGATGGTGCCGTCGAAGGCGCCGTGCACCGAGTCGCGACGCAGCAGGCTGGCGCGCTTGACCAGGTCATTTGCCGCCTTGCCCTTGCGCACCACCACGGCGCGCAGGCGCAGCCCGTCGCCACCGTCGGTCTTGTCGATCAGGATGCGGGCCATGAGCCGGCCGATGCGGCCAAAGCCGTACAGGACGACGTCGACCGGCTTGTCCACGGGCTTGACCGTGCTGCCGATCAGGTCTTCCACCTCGCTGCGTACATAGTCCTCGAGGCTCTGGCCGTCGCCCGCGTTCTTGTCGAAATAGTCGACGCTGAGCCGCCCGATATCGATGTGCGCGGGGCCGAGATCGAGCAGCGAGAGAATGGTCAGGACCCGGTGGGTCTCGAACTCCGACAGCTCGTTGGCCTCCACCTGGCGCACATAGCGATGCGCCTTCATGATCTCCAGCACAGAGCGGTTGACCAGGGCGCGTCCGTAGACATAGCACTTGACGTTCTTTTCCCGTGCCAGCGAGCCGACAATGGGAATCATGCTCTCGGCGAGGGCCTCGCGCTCCTTCCAGTCGCGGAAGTAGTCGTCTGGACGTGGTCTCTTGCGATCGTTCACGGGGCTTCCCTCACTCGGCTTGTTCAAAACGCGCGCATTATCCCCGCCCGGGCGGCGCGCCGCAACACGCCCGGACCCGCGTCGTGCGCTGGCTCACATGGGGCCGATTGGAGCCCGCAGCGGGTTCCGCTTACAATGGCGCGCCCCGACGCCGCGCCAAAGCCCACAGTCCATGTTCAAGCACAAGATCGACACCGCGCCCTGGCCCGAAAGGCCCTCGACACGCACCGCCGTCGGCCCCTTCCCGGGCAGCGCCGGCAGCGCGTGCATCGCCGAGCTTGCGGGGGAGGACCGCCTGCTCGTGGTGATCACCCAGGACATGCAGACGGCACTGGAGATCGAGCGCGAGCTGCCCTTCTTCGCCGGTGCCGACTGCGAGATTCTCGCCCTGCCGGACTGGGAGACACTGCCCTACGACAATTTCTCACCGCACCAGGATATTGTGTCGGAACGCCTGCACACCCTGTTCCGACTGCCGGCAATTCGCCGCGGCGTGCTGGTCGTTCCCATGCCGACCCTGATGCATCGCCTGCCGCCCCGGGAATATGTGGTCGGCTCCAGCCTGGTTCTCGAAAGCG
>JAWLGG010000011.1:0-19018 GCA_041685155.1 Chromatocurvus sp. | reverse complement strand
GGACCCCTATCTGAACGAGACCACGCGCCACGCCGACATCATCCTGCCGCCAACCTCGCCGCTGGAGCACGACCACTACGACCTGGCGTTTCACATGAACGCCATGCGCAACACCGCGCGCTACAACCCGCCCGTCTTTGATCACCCCGAGGGCAGCCTGCACGACTGGGAGATCTTCAGCGCCCTGGGCGAGCGCATCGCCACCCGCCTGGGGCTGGAACCGAAACCCGCACAGCCGCCCCACGCCCTTATCGACGCCGGGCTGCGCGCCGGGCCCTACGGCGAGGCCCAGGGCAGTGAGCACGCACTCACCCTGGAAAAGCTGATAGCGCATCCGTCGGGGATAGACCTCGGCCCGTTGCAGCCACAGCTGCCCGCGCGGCTCTTTACCGCCGACCGCATGATTCACTGCGCACCCCCGATGGCGATTGAGGACCTCGAGCGACTGCGCCAGCGTCACGCGACGCGGGAATCGGCCGGGCAGCTGCGCCTGATCGGCCGCCGCCATGTGCGCTCCAACAATTCCTGGATGCACAACTATCACCGCCTCGTGAAGGGCCGCGACCGCTGTACACTGCTGGTCCACCCCGATGACCTCAGGGCGCACGGACTGGCCGATGGCGAGCGCGCCGAGCTGGCCTCGCGCACCGGCCCGCTCACGGTCACGCTGGAGGCCAGCGATGACGTCATGCCCGGCGTGGTCAGCCTGCCCCACGGCTACGGACACGACCGCACGGGAATCCGCATGCAGACGGCCCGTGCCAATGCCGGCGTATCGTGCAATGATATTACCGACGATCGCTTTCTGGACGGCCTGTCCGGCAACGCCGCCGTGAACGGTGTTGCCGTGACACTGGCAGCCCTGCGCTGAGAATCCGTTCTCGCCGGGATCACCGGGCTGGAAAACAGACGGCGACCGGCATCCGTTAACCATGGAGAGTGTCTGATGGACGTGGCAAACATCGTTTTCTGGCTTGTGCTGCTGGGGTTGGTGATCTACGTCATCAGCATCTACAACAGCCTGGTGACCCTGCGCAATCGCTACCAGAACGCCTTTGCGCAGATCGAGGTGCAGCTCAAGCGGCGCTATGACCTGATACCTAACCTGGTGGAGACCGCCCGCGGCTACATGCAGCACGAGCGCGAGACCCTCGATGCGGTAATCAGCGCGCGCAACGACGCCGCCACCATCCTCAAGGCCATTGGCGACGGCGGCGGCGCGCCGTCACTGGGCAAGCTGGCCGGTGCCGAGAACGCCCTGCAGGGCGCCCTTGGCAAACTCAACGTGACCATGGAGGCCTATCCTGACCTGAAGGCCAGCGAGAACATGCAGCAGCTGTCGGAAGAGCTCACCTCCACCGAGAACCGCGTCGCCTTCGCCCGGCAGGGCTTCAACGATGCCGTCATGGCCTACAACACCTACCGCCAGAGCTTTCCGCCGGTGTTGCTGGCGGGCACCTTCGGCCACCCTACAGACGCCGAGCTGCTGGAATTCGACGACAGTGCACAGATCCAGGTGGCACCCAGGGTCGCTTTCTGAACGGATGCCGGGATTGAAGCAGGCAGCGCGGGCGGCCTGAGCCGTGGATTTTTTTGCCCGACAGGACGTGGCGCGCCGCAACACGCGGCTTCTGGTCATTCTCTTCACCCTCGCCGTGGTGGCCCTGATACTGCTTGCCAACCTGCTCCTCGGGAGTTTTCTCTGGTTGTCCGGGGACGAGTATGGCGGCGGCCGTCGCGCAGGACTGGAGGGCCTTCTGGACCAGCTGAGCTGGCAGCGATTTGGCTGGGTCAGCCTGCTGGTAGCCGGGAGCGTGAGCCTGGTATCGCTGGTCACCTGGATCAGTCTCGCCTCGGGCGGGAAGCACATTGCCGAGAGCCTCGGCGGGTCGCGGGTGCTGCCGCAGACCGATGATGCCGACGAACGACGCTGCCTGAATATCGTCGAGGAGATCGCCCTCGCCGCAGGTATGCCAGTGCCGGACCTCTATGTCCTGCGCCAGGAACGGGGCATCAACGCCTTTGCCGCCGGTGTCGGCCCGGCGGACGCGGTGGTCGCCGTCACCTCAGGCACCCTGCACCACCTCAACCGCGACGAGCTGCAGGGCGTGGTCGCCCACGAGTTCAGCCATATCCTGAATGGCGACATGCGCCTCAACATCCGCCTGGCGGCGCTGCTCAAGGGCATTACCTTCCTCGGCGACGTCGGCTATTTCTTCCTGCGCAGCGGGGCTTATCGACAGTTCCGCAGTGGCCGGGGGCAGCGGCAGGGCAATGGCCTGCCGCTGCTGGGCGTCGGCCTGGTAGCCATCGGCTGGCTCGGCGGCCTCGCCGCCGGCATGATCAAGTCGGCCATCAGTCGCCAGAAGGAGTTCCTCGCCGACGCCAGCGCCGTGCAGTTCACGCGCAATCCCGAGGGAATCGGCAACGCGCTCAAGGTGATCGGCGGTTACCTGCCCGGCACCCTGGTTCACGCCGCGCGGGCGCCGGAGATGTCGCATATGTTTTTCGGGGAAGTCACGCACCGGCTGTTCCAGCCCTTCTCCACCCATCCCCCGCTGACCGCCCGGATCCGCCGCATCCAACCGGGCTGGGACGGCGAATACATCCAGCGACAGGTGCGCCACTATGCAAACACGCCACTGGGGCGGGACAGCATTGAGCAGAGCGAAAACCCCACCATGGTGCTCGCGGCCGCCATGGCGGCGGGGATGCTGCGCGAAGGTGGTACAGGCGGCACTGCGGCGGCAGAAACCGCCCCGGCCGCGGCCATCGACGCGGCGGCGAGCGAAGCCGGTGCCAGCCCCACTGTTCCCGCGACCCTCGCGCGCCATGCGCACGAGCCACTGGGCGCCAGCGCCATCGTCCTCGCCTTCCTGCTCGCGCGCGACGCCGATGCGCGGCGCCAGCAGCTGAACCTGGTCGAGGCGCACGGCGTGGCCGGCCTGGCGACGCTGGCGAACACACTGCAGCCGGCGGTTGCGGACCTGCCGGCGGGTGCGCGGCTGCCCCTGGTGAACACCTGCCTGCCCGCGCTGCGTGCGATGTCGCCACGGCAGTACCGCGAGTTCAAGCAGATGCTGCTGGAGCTGATACAGGCCGATGGTCGCACCAGCCTGTTCGAGTGGTGCCTCTATCAGCTTGTACGACACTACCTTGACCCGGAGTTCGTCCAGGTGAGCGGCGTCTCTCCGCGCTTTTCCCGTCTGTCGCAGGTGAAGCCCCAACTGCAGCGGGTGCTGTCGATGCTCGCCCACGCCGGGAGCGGCGAGGCGCGGGAGGCGTTTCAGAGCGCAACCCGGAGCCTGGAGATGCCTTCGCTGCAGCTCCTGCCGGTCGCCGACTGCTCACTGGCGCAGTTCAGTCGCAGCGTGCACGAGCTCACCGCCTGTTACCCCCTGCTCAAGCCGCGCCTGCTGAAAGCCATGGAGCAGGCCGCCGGGGCCGACGGCGAGATCTGTGCCGTGGAGCGTGAGCTGATTGCCGCCATCGCCGCGGTCATTGACTGTCCGCTGCCACCCTCGCTGCAACTTCCAGGCAACGCCTGACCCCACTTTGGTCTTATCAGGGCAATCGCGCCCCGCGACTGGCCATACGCAGAGCGTTTGCTATCTTTAACCGTGAACGTCGCTTCGGGTTCCACACACCGCCAAGGAGGGCGGGTACGGGGTCGGCGTCAGACTGAGGGTCAACAACACCTATACGACAAGGAGGTCAGGTCATGGAATTCTCACCTGCAGTATCCCGCACGGCGGTCGAATTTCCCCAGGCGGCGCTGGACAAGCCGCGTCACTTTGCGCTGTCGCGAACCACGGACCAGGTGCTGCGCATCCTGCTGCGTGGCAATCTTTCGCGGATGCGTGCCGATTCGGTGGCGGAAACGCTGGGTATCAGCGCCACCACGCTGCGACGTCGGCTGCGCGCCGACCACACCAGCTACCAGTTCCTGCTCGACCGGGCGCGGCAGTACCGCTGCGAACGGCGACTCGAGAAACAGTGGGTGCCCGGCAAGTGCCTGGCAGACGAGCTGGGCTACAACGAGGTCAACAGCTTCTACCGCGCCTTCCGCCGCTGGACGGGCCAGGGCTTCAATGACTACAAGCAGCGGCACAGCGCCGCTTTGGATGCTGCGGCGGAGCGGGATCCGCGCTACAGATCACACTAGCTTCGTGAGTTGGAGTCGTGGGCCGCCGCAGTCAATCAAACGGGTGACGCAGCACGATCGTCTCTACACGGTCGGGCCCCGTCGAGATGATATCGATCGGGGCGCCCACCAGTTCCTCGAGTCGGCCGATATAGCTGCGCGCGGCGGCCGGCAGCGCCTCGAGATCGCGCAGCCCCACGGTGCTTTCCTGCCAGCCCGGCACGCTTTCGTACACGGGAACAATAGCTGCGTAGTCGTCGGCATCCACCGGGTTGGGCACCGGATTGCCATCGCGATCCGTGTAGGCGACACAGATGCGGATCTCCTCGAGGCCGTCGAGCACGTCCATCTTGGTCAGGCACAGACCGCTGACGGAGTTGATGTTGACCGCGCTGCGCAGCGCGACGGCGTCGAACCAGCCGCAGCGTCGCGGCCGGCCCGTGGTGGCGCCGAATTCGTTGCCACGCTTTGCCAGCTGCGCGCCTACGCTGTCGAACAGCTCCGTGGGGAAAGGCCCGGAACCCACACGCGTTGTGTAGGCCTTCGTAATGCCCAGGACGTAGTCGAGGTACAGAGGACCGAAGCCGGTGCCGGTTGCGGTGCCGCCGGCCGTCGTGTTGGAACTGGTCACATAGGGATAGGTCCCGTGATCAATATCCAGCAGTGAGCCCTGTGCGCCCTCGAACATGATGCGCGCACCGCTGCGGCGATAATCGTGCAGGATGGTGGTGACATCCGCGAGCATGGGCAGCAGCTGCTCACCCATGGCGAGCGCCGCGTCCGCGGTCGCTTCGATATCCTCGGCCGCAACGCCATAATAGTGAACCAGCTGGGCGTTGTGATACTCCATCACCTCGGCGAGTCGGCTGCGGAAGCGCTCCGGATAGCGCAGGTCACCGACGCGAAGGCCACGGCGGGCAACCTTGTCTTCATAGGCAGGACCGATACCCCGGCCGGTGGTACCGATCTTGGCATCGCCGCGGCGCGCCTCCCGCGCGGCATCGAGTGCGACGTGGTAGGGCAGGATCAGCGGGCAGGCGGGAGAGATACGCAGGCGCTGGCGCACGGGAACGTCCTTTGCCTCCAGCGTGCCGATCTCCTTGAGCAGCGCCTCGGGTGAGAGCACCACGCCGTTGCCGATAAGGCACTGCACGTCGGCACGCAGGATGCCCGAGGGTATGAGGTGCAGCACCGTCTTCTCGCCATCGCACACGAGGGTGTGCCCCGCGTTGTGGCCGCCCTGGAAACGCACCACGGCATCTGCCTGGTCGGTAAGAAGATCGACGATCTTGCCCTTGCCCTCATCACCCCACTGGGTGCCGAGGACGACTACGTTCTTGCTCATGTAACTCCGTCCGCTGGTTCAGCGCCGATCCAGCGCCTGTACAGTCCATTTGCCATCCCGCTGCACCAGTTCCCGGCTGCAGCGAGGGTCCATTTCTCCCGAGAGGGAGGCGATAACGATCTCACCGGCGTCGCGCAGACCCTGCACGGCCGACACCAGGCCCGGATCTGTGGATACCGGCGCGTGGATACAGTCGTTCGGCAACGGGCCGGCTCCCTGCAGCTGCACCAGGGTCTTGAGGTCAGTGGCAAAGCCGGTGGCCGGACGGGCACGACCATAGGCGCGCCCGACATTATCGTAGCGCCCCCCGTTGGCCACTGCCTCGCCGTAGCCCGGTACATAGGCCGCAAACACGATGCCCGTGTGATAGTGATAACCGCGAAGCTCGGCCAGATCAAAGTAGATATTGACCCCTGGATGGGCGGCGGCGACCCGCGACGACGTCTCCGCCAGCGTGCGCAGGGCGTCGTCGATACCCGGCGCGACAGGCGCCAGCAGGTCCCGCGCCCGATCGAGCACCTCGGCGCCTCCGTGCATGTCGATCAGGGCCAGCAGCGCATCGGCAGTCCCGCTGGTGACGCCGGACAGCGCCTCGACCAGGTCCGGCCTGGATTTGCGCTGCAGTGCGTCGAACACCGCGGATTCCCGCGGGCCGTCCAGGGACAGGCACTGGAGGAGGCCGCCGCAGACGTCGCCGTGCCCCAGGTCGAGGGTAATACCGCTCGCCGCCACCCCGGCGATGCCCAGCGTGGCCAGCATCAGGTGAATCACCTCGATGTCCGCGGTGAGCGCGGATTCACCAAAGATCTCCACCCCCGCCTGCACCGGCGACCGCGAGGCCAGCAGGGACTTCTGCCGCGCATGCAGCGTCGACCCCGTGTAACACAGCCGGCTCACCCCCTCCTGCGCCAGGCTGTGCGCATCGATGCGGGCAACCTGCGGCGTGATATCGGCGCGGATACCCAGCGTCCGCCCGCTGGGCTGGTCCGGCATCTTGAAGGTCAGGGTATCGAGGTCCGCGCCCACGCCTTCCAGCAGGGAATCCGTGAACTCCACAAGTGGCGGGATGACCAGCTGGTATCCCCAGCTCCGGTAAAGATCGAGCAGGCGACGCCGCAGCGCCTCCAGCGCCGCTGCCCTCTGCGGCAGGAGTTCGTCGACGCCGTCGGGGAGCTGCCAGCGATCTGTGCCAGGGTCACGACCCATGCGTTCGCTCGTCATGCACTCCTCTCAATTCACCAGGTACAGGAGCCCGAGACCGAACAGCATGCTGCCGAGCCCGAAGCGTCGTATCGTCGCGTCGTCAAGGACGACCACCGTCGCGAGCATGCTTCGCCAGCGCGAGGGGCTCAGAAACGGCAGCGTCCCCTCAATCACGAACACGAGCGCTACGGCAACGGGAAACACCTGCCAGAAATCCATGGACAACCACCGCGAAGACGCCATAAAAAACCGCGAGACCGGGGACCCGCATGTAGGCCCCGGTCTCGCGGTTTGCGCATGTTAGCACACAGCCGGGGGGCGATGCCCCCCGATGAAAGGACGCTAGTCCGCTTCCCCCATCGCGCCGCTGGAATCCTTCAGGTAGCGGAAGAACTCGCTGTCGGGCTTGACCAGAATCATGTCGCCAGCAGTCTGGAACGAATCCTGGTAGGCCCGCAGGCTCCGTGTGAAGGAATAGAACTCGGGATCCTGGCCAAAGGCGTCGGCGTAGATACGCGTCGCCTCGGCATCGCCCTCACCGCGGATCTCCTGTGCATCGCGATAGGCGTTGGCCTCGATCACCGTCACCTCCCGGTCGGCGGCAGCGCGTATGCCCTCGGCCAGCTCGTTACCCTGGGCCCGGAGCTCGCGCGCTTCCTTTTCACGCTCTGCGTTCATGCGCCGGTATACCGACTCGGAGACCTCCTGGGGCAGGTCGATCTGCTTGACCCGGACATCGATCATCTCCACGCCCAGTTCCGAGCGTGCCACCACGTCGAGATCGCGCCGGATAGCGTTCATAAGCTGGTCGCGCTCTCCGGACACCACCTCCTGGATACTGCGCGCCGCGACCTGATTGCGCAGGCCGTCATTGATGCGCTGTGCCAGAAGTCCCGCAGCGCGCGCCTCCTCGCCGTTGGTGGCGGTGTAGTACTTCTCCGTGTTAACGACCCGGAACTTGGCGTAGGAATCCACGATCAGGGCCTTCTGCTCCTGGGTGAAGAAGCGCTCAGCGGAGGAGTCCACCGACAGCACGCGCCCGTCGAACTTGCGCACGTTGTTGACGAAGGGGATCTTGATGTGGAGGCCGGGCTTGAGATCCGGCGTGACCACCTCACCAAAACGCAGCAGCACGCCGCGTTCCGTTTCCTTCACGATGAATAATGCGTTGCTGGCGATAAAGAGTACCAGTACCGCGAGCAGCGAAATTGTCATACTGCGTCCAGACATATCAGCGTACTCCCCCGCGGCGGCTTCGTTCGGCGGCTTCGTCCCGCCGGATCTGTTCCCTTACGGCATCCGTGAGCTCGCGAATGCGCGCCGCTTCGGACTGCATGTTGCGGCCCTGGCTGCTACTGCTGGAGGAGCGCTCTGCCAGCTTGTCCAGGGGCAGGTACATGATGTTGTTGCCGCCCTCGACGTCGACCATGACCTTGTTGGTGCGGCTCATGACATCCTGCACCGCATCAATATAGAGGCGCTCACGGGTCACTTCCGGTGCCACGTTGTATGCGGTGAGCAGCTGGTTGAAGCGACTGGCCTCACCCGTGGCGCTGGCCACGACCTGCTCGCGGTAGGCACTCGCCTCCTCGATCTGGCGCTGGGCACGACCGCGGGCTTCGGGCACGATGCCGTTGGCATACGACTGGGCCTCGCTCTTGACCCGCTCCTCGTCCTCGCGCGCCTTGATCACGTCGTCGAAGGCGCCCTGCACCTGGGTCGGCGGCTTGGACTCGTCGACGTTGACCGTGCTGATCCGGATACCTGTGCCGTAGGCCGTAGTGTAGGCCTGCAGGCGTTCCTGCATTTCCGTGGCGACCCGGGCGCGCCCTTCGGTCAGGATAAGATCCATCGACATGCCGCCAACGACGTGGCGCAGGGCGCTTTGCGCCGCCTGCTCCAGCGAAGCCTCCGGCGAGCGTACGTCGAGGACAAAGCTCTCGACGTCGTCGATCACGTACTGCACGGATGCCTGCACCTCGACGATATTCTCGTCCTGGGTGAGCATGGTCTCGCGGAAGTTCTTGGCCCGGACCTTGGTGGTATTGACCTTGATGACCTCGTCGATGAGCGGCGCGTTCCACTGCAGGCCCGGCTGCGCAACGCGATTGAACTCGCCGAAACGCAGCACGACGCCGCGCTCCTGCTGATCAACCTGGTAGAAGCCGAGCAGGCCCCAGACGACAACCACACCGGCAAGGACCAGTCCGAGGACAGTCCCGCTGATCTTGCCGCCACCGCCAGAGCCACCGCGGCCTCCGCCGCCACCGAAAAGGCCACCGAGACGCTGCTGCAGCTTCTTCAATGCCTCGTCGAGATCGGGTGGGCCCTGATCACCGCCGCCCCAGGGGTCCTTTGGCTTGTTGCCGCCGCCACCCGGTTCATTCCAGGCCATACGTTTCTCCTGATGTTTGGAACGCTATAGTCTAGCAAAATTGAACGGTGCCCGATCAGCGCGATGGCGTCAACGCGATTGGCAGCACCGCAGTCGTGTCAGTGGTGATGATCCGATGCCAGCAGGCGATCCCATTCGACCCGGGGCAGGCGCACGTGCAGATGCGCCACGCCGTCGTCGCCGAATTCCTCGGAGGCGACGGCACCCAGCTGGTACAGCGCGGCCCGCAGCCGGGCCTGTTCCGGGGCGAGGTCCAGGTTCTCGTCGACCATGTCGTCCGCCACGCGCTCTGCGATGGCCTGCAGTAGCAGGTCCATGCCCTCCCCGGTCGCTGCGCTAAGCCAGACGCGGATCGGCCTGCCGGCATCATCGCGATCCAGCCTCGGCGCCATCTCCAGGCAGTCAATCTTGTTGTACACCTCGATCTGCGGCACTTTCTCTGCCCCGATTTCATCGAGAACTTCCTGGACATGAAAGCGATGCTCGTCGCGCTCGCTGCTGGCCGCGTCCACGACATTGAGCAGAAGATCGGCGCTCCGCGTCTCTTCCAGCGTGGCCTTGAATGCCTCGACCAGCCGGTGCGGCAGATGCGAAATGAAGCCCACCGTGTCGGCCAGTATCACCGGTCCGGCATGCTCGAGCTCCAGCCGCCGCAGCGTCGGGTCGAGCGTGGCAAAGAGCTGGTTTGCGGTATACACCCCCGACGCGGTCAGGCGGTTGAACAGCGTGGACTTGCCGGCGTTGGTGTAACCCACCAGTGCTACCGTCGGCACCTCCGCACGACGTCGCGATCGACGCCCCTGTTCGCGCTGACGGCGTACCTTGTCGAGACGACCGAGAATGGACTTGATGCGTGACCGCAGCAGACGCCGGTCGGTTTCGAGCTGGGTCTCACCCGGTCCGCGCAGGCCGATGCCGCCCTTCTGGCGTTCGAGGTGGGTCCAGCCGCGCACCAGCCGGGTGCTCATGTGCTCCAGCTGCGCCAGCTCCACCTGCAGTTTGCCTTCATGAGTGCGTGCACGCTGGGCAAAAATGTCCAGGATCAGGCCGGTCCGGTCCAGCACCCGGCACTTGAACTCGCGCTCGAGGTTGCGCTCCTGGCTGGGGCTCAGGGTGTGATTGAAAATCACTATCCCGGCGCATTGCTCCTCCACCACCTGCGCGATCTCGGCCACCTTGCCCGAACCGACAAAGGTGCGCGAATCCGGCGCCTGCCGCGCAGCCATGATGAAGGCCACGGGATCACCGCCGGCAGAGAGAACCAGTTCCTCGAACTCGCGGGGATCCTCGGCTTCGCTGCCGCGACCGAAGTCGATATGCACGAGCACAGCGAGCTCGCCCGATTCCGGGCGCTCAAAGAACACGACGGTGACCTCGCGGGACGGACAGGACGGGCGCGCGGCGGTTACCCGCCGCTGCGGAAAACTCAGCTATCGTCATCTTCCTCGGGTGGATTCTGCATGGGCAGGCGTACGACGCGGCCCGGAACAACTGTCGAGATGGCGTGCTTGTACACCATCTGGCTGACCGTATTCTTCAGCAGAACGACAAACTGGTCGAATGATTCGATCTGGCCCTGCAGCTTGATGCCATTGACCAGGTAGATAGATACCGGAACACGTTCCTTGCGCAGGATGTTCAGGTAAGGGTCTTGTAGCGTGTGCCCTTTTGACATGCTTTTTCTCCTTGTGGGCCCAACCCGGGCCAAAAAAAACGGTAAGCGGTTGTCGCCGCGACAGGGTACTACATGGGGTTGTACGCAAGATAGTTCAAGAGCAGATCGGATGCTGATGGATTTTTCGTTTCCGCCAAACCCCCGGAAAACGTATGGCTTTGTGGCTTGCCCGCGGCGTCGGTGTGGATCCAGTGCAGGTCGGGCCACTTGCGCAGCCAGGTGAGCTGCCGCTTGGCCAGCTGTCGCGTCGCAGCGATCGCGCGTTCGCGCGCCGTGGCGAGATCACAGTCGCCGTCAAGGTGCTGCCAGATCTGCCGGTAGCCGACGCTGCGCATCGACGGCAGCTGCAGGCCCAGGTCACCGCGTGCGCGCAGCCTCGCAACCTCATCCACGAGACCGGCAGCCAGCATGGCATCGAACCGCTCAGCGATGCGCCGGTGCAGCCACTCGCGCCGGCCCGGGCAGATGGCCACCTGCTCGACCCGGTAGCCCGCTGCCAGTGCAGGACGCGCCGGCGCCGCGTGCCAGTCGCTGATGCGCACACCCGAACTGCGGTAGACCTCCAGCGCGCGCGACAGGCGCTGGGAATGCTGCGGATGAATGCGCGCCGCAGCCGACGGATCGACCCGCGCCAGCTCTGCGTGCAGCGCCGGCCAGCCGCGCCCGGCGGCCTCAGCCGCAATGGCCGCACGTACACCGGCATCCGCCGGCGGCATCGACGACAGGCCCTGCAGGAAGGCGCGAAAGTACAGCATGCTGCCGCCGACCAGCACAGGGACCTGCCCGCGGTCGGCAATGCCGGCCAGCACCGGCCCCAGATCGTCGAGAAAGCGTGCCGCCGAATAGGGCGCGGCCGGACTGCAGATATCCACCAGGTGATGCGCCGATGCCGGCTTCGCCGCGCCGATGTCCAGGCCGCGGTAGACCAGCGTGGCATCCACGCTTACCAGCTCACCCGGCAGCCGCTGCGCCAGCGTTTCGGCCAGCGCCGTCTTGCCGGCCGCGGTCGGGCCCATGATGCACAGCAGCAGTGGCCGCCGCCCCGCCACCGGTCAGCGCCCGCGCAGGAACAGGCGGTCCAGCTCCGCCAGGGACAGGCGCGTCCAGGTCGGGCGCCCGTGATTGCACTGGCCGGATCGTTCGGTGGCCTCCATGTCCCGCAGCAGCGCGTTCATCTCGGGGACGCTGAGACGGCGGTTGGCGCGCACGGAGCCATGGCAGGCCATGGTCGAGAGAATGTCGTCTTCCTGGGCGGTCACGCGACTGGACGTGCCGTGCTCGATCAGGTCGGACAGCACGTCGCGCAGCAGCTGCTCGACATCGGCATCGCGCAGGCTGACCGGCACTTCGCGGATGACCAGCGACTCGCTGCCGGCACGCTCGACGCAGAAGCCGAAGCGGGCGAAGAACTCCCCGGAAGCCGCCGCGAGGTCCGCCTCGCGCTGGCTCACCGCGACGCTGCGCGGCACAAGGAGTGGCTGGCTGCGGATGCCGTCGGCGTCCCGGGCGCTTTTCAGGCGCTCGTAGGTAATCCGTTCGTGGGCGGCGTGCATGTCCACCAGCACCAGCCCCTCCGCGTTCTCCGCCAGGATGTACACCCCCTTGAGCTGCGCCAGCGCGTACCCGAGTGGCGGGACTTCGGCATCCGCCTGCCCTGCCAGCCCCGGCTCTGCCACCCCTGATGACGGCGGCGTGCCGTACAGCCGAGACAGGCTCTGGCGCTGCGCCGCAGTCTGCGCCGCCCCGGGTTGGTCAGCGCGCGCCTCCGGGGCGGCACGCGCCAGGGCAAGGCTGTCCTGGGTCGTGGGAGAGGATGGCATCGCCGCGCCCCCGACGGCCTGGCTATCATGCAGCGCCGAGGCGTTCGCGGGTGTGGTGGAGTCGCCGGGTCGCAGGTCGGAGAGTGCGTTGTGCAGCGTACTGAACAGGAAGTTGTGCACGTCCCGGCCCTGTCGGAAGCGCACCTCGTGCTTGGTCGGATGCACGTTGACATCCACCTGGGCCGGATCGATTTCCAGGTACAGCACGAACGCCGGGTGCCGACCGTGATAGAGGACGTCGCGATAGGCCTGGCGCACCGCGTGGGCGATCATTCGATCCCGGATGATGCGGCCGTTGACATAGAAATACTGCAGGTCGGCCTGGCTGCGCGAGAAGGTCGGCAGGCCCACCCAGCCCCAGACGCGCAGGCCCGGCACCTCACGCTCGATGGTCACGGCCTGCTCCATGAACGCGGGGCCACAGACCCCGGCGACACGCCGCGCCTGCTCCTGTGGCGTCGCTGCGGCGCGCAGGCTGTGCACCGTCCGGTCGTTGTGCCGCAGCTGGAAACCGACATCAAAGCGCGACAGCGACAGCCGCTTGACCACTTCCTCCACGTGACCGAACTCGGTCTTGTCGGTGCGCAGGAACTTGCGCCGCGCCGGCGTATTGAAGAACAGGTCGCGCACCTCCACGGTCGTGCCCCGCGGGTGCGCCGCGGGTTTCACGGTTACTTCCATATCCCGACCTTCGGTGAACGCACAGACGCCGGCGCCCTCCGCTGCCGCGTTGCTGGTCAGCGTCAGCCGCGACACCGAGCCGATGCTGGCCAGGGCCTCACCACGAAAACCCAGCGTCGCCACCGCTTCCAGATCATCCAGTTCGGCGATCTTGCTGGTGGCATGGCGGGCCAGCGCCAGGGGCAGGTCGTCGGCGTTCATGCCGGCGCCGTTGTCGCGCACCCGGATCAGTCGGGATCCGGCACCCTCGATGTCGATGTCGATGCGATCGGCACCGGCATCCAGGCTGTTCTCCAGCAGTTCCTTGACCACGGACGCGGGACGCTCGACCACCTCACCTGCGGCGATCTGGTTGGCAAGCCGCGGCGACAGCCGCTGGATCATCGACATGACAGCACCTCGCCCGGCGACGCCATCAGAGCGCGGGGATCTTCAGCGTCTGGCCCACCAGAATGCGGTTGTCGGCCAGCTGGTTGAAGCTCTTCAGGTCGCTCACGGAAACATTGAAACGCGCCGCAATGCCCGACAGGGTATCGCCGCTGGCAATGCGGTACTCGCGGCCACCGCGGCGCTTTTCATAGGCCAGCAGGGTGCCCGGCGGCGGGTGGCTCAGGAACCAGCTGCGGACACCCCGGTGTATCGCCTGCGCCATACGCCTGCGGTAGGCGGCATCCGCCAGCTTGCGCGCCTCACCGGGGTTGGAGATGAAGCCGGTCTCGACCAGGATCGAGGGGATATCGGGCGACTTCAGCACCACGAAGGCGGCCTGCTCGACCTGCCGCTTGTGCAGCCGCGCCACGTTGCCCATTTCGCCAAGCACGCTACCGCCCATGTTGAGGCTGGCATCCAGGGTAGAGGTCATGGACAGGTCGGCAAGCACACCGGCGAGCATCTCATCCTTGTCGCCCAGGCGCACGCCGCCCACCAGATCAGCCGCATTCTCGCGCTGCGCCAGGTAGCTTGCGGTGGTGCTGGTCGCGCCCCGGGTGGACAGCGCATAGACAGAGGCGCCGTTTGCCTCCTTGCGATTGAAGGCATCGGCATGGATTGACACGAACAGGTCGGCCTGGCGCTCGCGGGCGAGGTCCCGGCGGCCCTTGAGGCTGACATAATAATCGCCGCTGCGGATCAGCGTCGGGGCAAACCCGCGATCGCGCTCGAACAGGGCCGCGAGTTCCTTGGCGATGGCGAGCACCACATCCTTCTCGCGCAGGCGGCCGGGCCCCAGCGCCCCTGGGTCTTCACCGCCGTGGCCGGCGTCGATGGCAATGATGATGTCGCGGCGGTCGTCATCGCTGACCGACGCCGAGGCGGGGGGGGCCTCCTGCTGCTGCGGCTTCTCGTCGTGCAGGTCGAGCACCAGGCGGTCACCCGCCTGGGCATTCGCTGCAATGGCAAAGCTGCGCGGCGTCACCGAGGCGCGCATGTCGAAGACCACGCGCAGGTCGCTGCCGTCGCGCACGCCGGAGCGGATACGCGAGATCGGTGTGTCGCCCAGGCTCAGGTCGTCGATAGCTGCGCGCAGTTTTGCGTTACTCACGTCGAGAACAATGCGGTCCGGGTTCTGCAGAACGAGCACGCGATGGTCTGCCGGCGCACTCATGTCGAGCACAATGCGTGTGTGGTCGGGCGCGCGCCACAGGCGCACATCCTGTACCGTCGTTGCCATGAGGGGCGCGGCAAACAGGCACAGCAGCAGTGGAGCTGTCCGCCGGAAAGCCCTGTGGAATCGGCAAAGGCCAATCACGCTGTGCACACCACTACGTCGCTGCTCCGGGTGGGCCGCCGTCCAGCCTGGCGAGCGCCTGTTTCGCCCGCGGGCTGACTGCCGTCAGGTCGACCTTGCGGCCGCTTTCTCCTGTCCCGATAGTAATGATTAAGTCGGCCGGGGGCAAAATACCCTCACCCTGCTCGGGCCATTCCACCAGGCACAGGTGCTCACTGTCGAGATAGTCGCGCAGGCCGATATCGTCCAGTTCGCCCGCGTCCGCGAGGCGGTAGAGATCGAAATGGTAGACCGGCGGCCGCGTCGACTCGTAGGGCTCCACAAGGGTATAGGTCGGGCTCTTGACGGCACCGGGGTGGCCCAGGCTGCGGATCAGGCCCCGGCACAGCGTGGTCTTGCCGGCGCCGAGATCGCCCCTGAGGAACACCAGCATACCGGGCAAAAGCACCCTGGCGAGGCGGGCGCCCAGATTGACCATGGCGGCCTCGTCAGCGAGCGTCAGGACCATTCGCGAGACAGTCATCCGAGCAGGCGCCGCAGCGGCAACAGCAGATCGGATGCCAGCAACCCGCGCTGCCCTCCGTCCGCTGCTGCCGTATCCGCCGCCGCACCGTGAACGCAGGCGGCGAGGCGGGCCGCGGCTGCGGCCGGCAGACCCTGGGCCATGAGTCCGCCGATGACACCAGCGAGCACATCGCCCATGCCGCCGCTGGCCATGCCGGGATTGCCGTAGTCACACAGGCTGTTGTCATTGTCCGGGCCGGCCACCAGGCTGCCATTACCCTTGAGCAGCACGGTGGCGTCATAGCGTTCACACAGTGACCGCGCCGCGGCGAAACGGTCAGCCTGTACTGCGGCGCTGTCCTGCCCCAGCAGCCGGCCCGCCTCGCCCGGGTGGGGTGTGAGTACGCTGCCCCGGGGCACGCGGCCTGCCAGGGTGGAATCCGCAGCCACGAGGTTCAGCGCATCGGCGTCCAGCACCAGAGGCTTCCCGCAGCCCAGCAGCACGGACAACAGCTGCTGGGCCCAGGGCCCCTGGCCAAGTCCGGGGCCCGCTACGACCACGGATGCAGCCTCCAGCAGCGGCGCCAGCTCGTGCACGGAATCCACGCCAGCGGCCATGATTTCAGGCCTTCGCGCCAGAATGGCGGCAAGGTGTGCCGGGCGAGTCGCCGCGCGGACCAGGCCGGCGCCACTGCGCAGGGCCGCCTCTGCCGCCAGCATGACCGCTCCGCCCATGCCGTGCTCGCCGCCGACTACCAGGACCTGGCCGAAGTGTCCCTTGTGTGAGCCCGAGGAGCGGGGTACCAGCTGCCGGAGTTCCACATCCAGATCCAGGCGGAGCCAGCCATCAGCGCGCGGCACGCTCGCGAAAACGCCGGCCGGCACTCCGAGATCGTCAAAAACGCGCTCGCCCGCGCAGTCCGGGCCATCGAGGGTATACAGCCCGCGCTTGCGGCCGATGAAAGACACGGTGGCCTCGGCGACGACCGCCGCGCCCAGGCGCCGCCCGGTGTCGGCACACAGGCCCGAGGGAATATCCACGGCAAGCACCGGCAGGCCACTGGCGTTGATCTCGCCGATCGCGATCGCCGCATCGCCGCGCACATTCCCGCCGAGGCCGGTGCCGAGCATGGCGTCCACCACCAGGCCCGCGGCGTCGCGCAGGCAGCCCGCCCGCCAGGGCTGGCAGGCGACGCCGTTGTCCAGCGCCATCTGCCGCGCGCGCAGGGCGTCGCCGCGGATGCGGTCGGGATCGCCCAGCTGATAGACTGTGACGGCGGTTCCGCGGCGATGCACGCGCTCGGCAAGCAGCCAGCCGTCACCGCCGTTGTTACCGGTACCGGCGACGACATGAACCTGCGCAACCTGGGGCCAGCGCCGGGACAGGCACCGATGCAGCGCCGCCGCCGCGCGGGACATCAGCACATGCCCGGGTATACCGGCTGCCTCGATGGCGGTGGCATCCAGGGTCCGTGTCTGGGCGGCGGTGTAAAGCAGGTCCGTGGGCATGGAGATCCTCGTGATGGCCGTCGCCGCGGCAGTGCGGCGCGGCGACGCTGGCTGGATTATACGCAACTCGACAGGGGCATTGGGATGGGCAAGTGACTCAGGCGATCGATTCGACACAGGCCGTCACGCTCGCCGGGCAGATTCGCGACTGGGCGAGGGAGCTCGGCTTCCAGCAGGTGGGGATCAGCGATATCGACCTGTCGGCACACGAGGCCTATCTGGAGAAATGGCTGGCCGCAGGATACCACGGCGACATGCAGTGGATGGCCCGTCACGGCAGGAAACGCACCCGTCCCGAGGAACTGGTTCCCGGCACCTGCCGGGTCCTCTCGGTGCGCATGGACTACCTGCCAAAGGGCGCGGATCCCGAGCGCGTACTGGCGTCGCCGGAGCGGGCGTATATCTCCCGCTATACCCTCGGGCGCGACTACCACAAGCTGTTGCGCAGGCGCCTGGCGCAGCTCGCGAAGCGCATCGCCGACGAGGCCGGTGGCGGCAGCTACCGGGCCTTCGTCGACAGCGCCCCCGTGCTCGAGCGCGCCCTGGCAGAGCGTGCCGGGCTCGGCTGGATCGCCAAGAACACCATGCTCATCAACGAGCAGGCGGGGTCCTGGTTTTTCCTCGGCGAGATCTACACCGACCTGCCGCTCCCCGTGGATAATGCACGTACCAGCAAGCACTGCGGCAGCTGTCGCGCCTGCCTGGATATATGCCCGACCGATGCCTTCACGGGCCCGTTCCAGCTGGACGCCAGACGCTGCATCTCCTATCTCACTATTGAACACAAGGGCAGCATAGACCCGGCCCTGCGCCCGCTCATGGGCAACCGCATCTTCGGCTGCGACGACTGCCAGCTGGTGTGCCCGTGGAACAAGTTCGCGCAGCACAGCGGCGAAACCGACTTCGCCCCGCGCCATGGCCTGGATGACAGCGATCTGGTATCGCTGTTCCTGTGGGACGAGGCCACCTACGCGGCGCGAACCGAGGGCTCGGCGCTGCGCCGGATCGGCCACGAGCGCTGGCTGCGCAACATCGCCGTGGCGCTCGGCAACGCACCGTTGGGCGAGGCGGTAATAGATGCCCTGAACAGCCGCCGCTACCATCCCTCGGCGCTGGTCCGCGAGCATGTGGAATGGGCCCTGGCGCGGCACCGGGTTCAGCCAGCGGAGCACGACGCCAAAAACAACCCATCGCCCGGGACATGGAGCCCGGAGTGAAGCGGCTCCCGGGGCTTCGGGCAGGGCGTTGAGCTGGCGCGCCGGATCAGCCGGGCAGAGGCGCCTCCAGGCGCAGGAAGTTGTCGCGATAAAAGCGCAGTTCGGCAATTGAATCGCGGATATCCTCCAGCGCGAGGTGCGCGGATTTCTTGTCCAGCGCGGCGTAAAGGTCCGGCCGCCAGCGCTGGGCGAGGATCTTGATGCTACTGACGTCGAGGTTGCGGTAGTGGAAGAAGGCCTCGAGCTCCGGCATGTAGCGCACCATGAAGCGCCGGTCCTGGCAGATGGAGTTTCCGCACATGGGCGAGACACCCTCGCCCACCCACTGCGACAGGAACGCCAGGGTGTCCCGCGCCGCGCCGGCCTCGTCGGTTTCACTGGCGCGCACGCGATCAACCAGGCCGGAGCGGGTGTGGTGCGTGGTGTTCCACTCGTCCATTGCGGCCAGCACCTCATCAGGTTGATGCACGGCAAGCACGGGACCCTCTGCCATCACGTTGAGACTGCTGTCGGTGACAATGGTGGCGATCTCGATCACCCGGTCGCGATCCGGGTCGAGACCGGTCATTTCCATGTCCACCCACACCAGGTGCGTATCGTCCTGCATCGCAAGCTCTCCCCAGGCCAAATCAGGGAGCTTAGCACGGCGCCCGCTTTCCGCTCGACTTGACGGGGCGCCGGCTCGATAATGCCCGACATGACAAAACGCAAGCTCACCCGGCAGCAGGCCGGGCGCATCGAGAAGACCCGGGGTCAGGTCCGGGACCCGGTCCGGGACCTGGTCCCATCCGGACCTGGT
>JAWLGG010000273.1:0-4666 GCA_041685155.1 Chromatocurvus sp. | reverse complement strand
ATCAGATAGCCGAGGAAACCTTCCTCGAAGCCCGCGGTGTGGGTCATGATGTGGCGCAGGGTGACCGGCTCCGGCCAGCTGTCACGAATCTGGAAGTCCTCGAGGTAGTCGTTGACGTCGGTGTCGAGGTCCAGCCGGCCCTGTTCCACCAGCTGCATCACGGCAACCCAGGTAAACAACTTGGAGACTGAACCCGGACGGAACAGGGTGCGCTCTGCGTCCACGGGCCGGCGCTCGGCCATGTCCTCATAGCCGTAGCCGCGCGCAAAGACCAACTCGCCGCGGTAGGCGATGGCCACGGCGCCCGAGGGGCTGCTGTTGGCCTCCATCAGCGGCAGCACCAGTCCGTCGACGAAGGCGCTGACCTCGCCGCGGTCATTGATGTCCGCGGCGTGACTGGAAAGGCACAGGCCCAGAAGGCAGGCGGCAAGAAGAGCGATACGACGTGTCATGCAGTGATTCCCCCTTTGCGGGCACGAAGCCCTTTTTCGTGATACTAGCGGCCCGGACCCGGTTGGGGGTAGGCCAAAACGCCGTGCCTGTGTGCAGATTCGACGAACTGCGTCGGGTATACTCGGCGGCGGTCGCGACCACCTGCTGCCGCGATGGGGGGAAGGATACGATGCACTACGGTGACGAGTACGCTATCAGCTGCGAGCAGCCGCCGGACCCGGATACCATGACGGCATCGGCGCTTGGGCGGCTGTTCCGGGGTGCCCGCCGTCTGACCCGCTTCGACTCGACGCCGGACAGCAGCTTTATCCACGACGTTGCCCTTATCGGGCTTGAAGGCAGGCCGCTTTGCTACCGCATCAATGGCAGCTGCATGATCGAGATCAACGACCTGACCCTCGACGAGCCGGTGGTCATCCGCAACCAGGTGGCAGACCTCATCAGCTTCCAGTTCGTGTCCATGGTGCGGCGATCGGAATATCTCGGGCGCCAGCGCCAGGTGCACGACCTGGGCCCCGCGCTGATCGTCACCGCGGTGCCGCGCAGGGAGACCATCTACCGCGTACCGGAGACCGGGGTGCCGATTCGCCATGTCGCCGTGCACACGACACTCTCGGACATGCTCGAGCGCATGCACGAGTCCCGCAATGAGTACCCGGACTGGCTGCGTGAGCTGCTCAGCGGCGGCGAGGCGAAAACGCAGCAGCGGGTGTTCTTTCTGGAAGACATCTATCGCGAACCCATCTGGTCCTGCTTTCACCTGCCCGTGGCGGGGTCGCTGGTGGGCGCGTGGATGTCGGCCAAGTTCAATGAGCTGCTGTGCATCGGCCTGCAGATACTCAAGAATACGCGCCTGACCGCGGATCGTCGCCAGCTCGATCTGGACCTGCCTTACGCAGAGAAGATCCGCAAGGCGTGCAGCATTCTCAGCATGGAGTACGCCGCGCCGCCGGCTCTCCCGACACTCGCCCGCTCCCTGGGTATTTCGGAAACCCAGCTCAAGATCGGCTTCAAGGCAATGAACGGCACCACCATGATGCAGTACTGCATCAGCAAGCGCATTGAGGCCGCACGGCTGCTGCTGAAAGAGAACCGGCACTCGATTTCCGAGATCGGTGACATCGTCGGTTACGAGGACCATTCCGCGTTCTCCCGCGCATTCCGGCGCTTGAGTGGCTGCAGCCCACAGGAGTGGCGGCGCACATGGAGCCCATAGCAGGACCAACCCGGGCCGGCGGAACCACCGGATCTGCACAGTAATCTGCCGAATCTGACTACAGCGACGCTGCAGTGCCGGCTTACCATCGGGCCCATCGGGGATAACCACTCAGGGGAATGGGTCATGGTCAAGCGTCACGGTTTTGGCAAGCGTGCAATAGCGGTACGGCTGCAACTGCTGGGTCTGGCGGCGGCTGCCGCTGTTCCTGCGGCGCCGGGGTTCGCGCAGGGAGAGGGCGTGCAGCGGCTGGAGGAGGTGGTGGTCAGCGCCTCGCGCAGGGATGAATCCCTGCAGGACGTGGCCCTGGCGGTGAGTGTGCTGGACCCCGGCAGACTGGTCGATGCCGGGCTTACCAGCCTGCCGGAGATTCTCACTTTCGTGCCCGGCGTATCCGTGGTGGATACGGGCGGCCCGTTCAACAACTCGGTGTACATGCGCGGCATCAATGCGGTTCTGGCGGCCGGTGTCGCAACCTATGTCGACGAGATTCCTTTCGGCTCGTCCACCGTCTACACCACGCCGGCACCCCTTGACGGCACGCTGCTGGACCTTGGCACGCTGGATGTCATGAAGGGCCCCCAGGGGACCCTGTGGGGTGCCAGCGCGATGGGCGGCATCCTCAAGTTCAACACCCGCAAGGCATCGCCCGAGGCCTGGACCGGCAATGTCTCCGTGGATCTATCCGACACCGAAGGGGGTGGCCTGAACGAGCTGTACCGCGTCAACCTAAATGGCCCCCTGATCGAGGACAAGCTGGCTGTGAGCCTGACGGGGTTCTCGCGCGAGAAGTCAGGCTACATAGACAATGTCGCCCTGGGTATCGACGGCTGGGACGATTACGAGTACGAGGGCGGATCGGGAAGCCTGCGCTGGACGCCGACCGAGCGTCTTGATGTCACGCTGCAGGGGCTGTACCAGAGTTCCACCCAGAGCGGCCTGGCGCGGGTCCAGGCCAACCACGCGGACGATGCGCTGCAGCCGGGCATTGCGGCGGGAGAACCGTGGTTCGGCATGTACGAGACCGGGGATGCCGACGTCAATCCCAGCGAGTTCGAGGCCCGGCTGCTCGGCCTGACTGTAAACTATGATTTCGATTTCGCGACATTGACCTATGTCACCAGTACCCAGGAGCTGTCCTTCGAGCAGTCCATCGATGTGACTGTCCCATTCGCCTCTTTTGCGGACATCTTCTTTCCCGACAATGCGCCGCATACCTCGGCGGTGCTCGTGGGCGAGCTCGGCTTTGACAAGGACACTCACGAAGTGCGACTCACCTCGGCGTCTGACCAGGCGCTGGAGTGGATCGTCGGGGCTTTCTATTCGACGGAGGAGGGCTTCAATATCCAGGATCTGGTGCTGACCCCATCGGACCCGCTGTATTTCGGCAATTTCCCCTCCGACTACGAGGAGCTGTCGCTGTTCGGTAACCTGACGTATCGCTTCACGGACACCCTCGATGGCAGTATCGGTGTTCGCTACTCGGACTATGAGAACGATGTCGAGCTGCAGGCAATCGGCCCGCTGCTCGCGCCGCTGGAGCGCACCGTCATTACCGACACCGTGACCAGCTACCTGTTCAACCTGCGCTATCGCCCCTCTGACCGGATGTCCCTGTACGCCCGTGCGGCAAGTGGCTACCGCCCCGGGGGTGCCAATTTCGTGCTTCGGGACCCTGCGACCGGGGCAGCGCTGACCAATGACTTCTTCAAGCCCGATTCCCTGTGGAGCTATGAAGTGGGGGCCAAGGGCAGCAGCGCTGACGGCCGCTTCACCTACGATCTCGCAGCTTTCTATATTGACTGGCAGGACTACCAGATCCAGGTTACCCGCGACGGTCTGACTGTCGCCAGCAACGCGGAGAAGGCCATCAGCCAGGGCCTGGAGGCCTCGTTCAGCGTCATGGCAACGGAAGCCCTGACCCTGCGCGGCATGCTCTCGTATACCAATGCCGAGCTTGCCGCCGATGTTGCGGACCTGGGCGGTGCCGACGGCGACCAGCTGCCGAACAGTCCGGAGTGGTCTGCCTCACTGGATGCGGAATATCGCGTTGATCTCGGTGCCTACCCGTCCTATCTGGGGGTATCCTGGCGCTACAAGGACGACATGCCGGTGGGCTTTGAAGGCTATACCGATGCCGGCGGCACCTTCCGGCCGCCCTCGGCGCCGCGGGTCGAGCTCGACAGCTACCATCTGGTGGATCTGCGCGCGGGAACCAGCGTCGGGCCGGTGGATATTGCGCTGTACGTGACCAATCTGTTCGACGAGGCCGCCTTCACCCATTTCATACCCAGTTTCTCCGCGGCATCCACCGGCACACCCACACGCCCCCGGACCCTCGGCGCTGTGGTAAAATGGAATTTCCTCTGACCGGCTGACCCGGAGACCGAATGCCGCTCATCGCCGGTGACCAGACCTTTGCGCTGAGCGCTTTCTTCTTTTCCCTCGTGGCCTTCGGGCTGTGGATGGAGCACCATCGGATCGGCCAGCACCTGGGCGGGCCGCTGGTGCTGCTGGCGCTGGCGATGCTCGCCGCCAACGTCGGCCTAGTCCCGCACAGTGCGCCCCTGTATGGCAGCGTAATGGATCTGCTGGTGCCGCTGGCGATCCCCCTGTTGCTGCTGCGCGCCGACCTCGGCGTCATTCTGCGGGAATCCGGGCCGATGCTCCTGCTGTTCGCACTCGCCGCCGCCGCGACCCTTGTCGGTGTCCTGGTGGCAACGCAGCTGGTCGATCTCGGCGACGATACCGCGGCCGTGGCGGCCACCATCACCGCCAGTTACATTGGCGGTTCCCTGAACTTTGTTGCCACCGCGGAAGCGCTGGGCCTGCGCGATTCCGCGCTGTATGTGTCGGCGCTGTCAGCGGATGCGGTGGGTGGTGTGTTCTTCCTGTTATTGCTCATGCTGCTGCCGGTCAGCCGCTGGGTGCGCCGCGCGCTGCCCTCGGTGCACAATGGCGCCGTGCCCGGCCAGTCGCAGGCGGCGGGCGCAGAGA
>JAWLGG010000272.1:0-4669 GCA_041685155.1 Chromatocurvus sp. | reverse complement strand
GTGTGAATCTCGTCGATGAAAAGAATGGCACCGTCGCGGCGCTTGAGTTCCGCAAGCAGACCCTTGAAGCGCTTTTCGAAATCGCCCCGGTACTTGGTGCCGGCGAGCAGGGCGCCGAGGTCCAGCGAGTACACGCAGGAGTCCTTCAGCATTTCCGGGACCTCGCCATCGACAATCATCTTGGCCAGGCCTTCGGCGATGGCGGTCTTGCCGACGCCGGACTCACCGACCAGCAGCGGGTTGTTCTTGCGCCTGCGCGCCAGGATCTGGACCACCCGCTCAACCTCGCTGATGCGTCCGATGAGGGGGTCGATGCGCCCGGCCTCCGCCTCGGCATTCAGGTTGGTGGAGTAGGAGTCGAGCGGATTGGCCTCGCCCTCCTCGCCACCGGGTTCGGCCGCAGCCGCGCCGCCGCGGTCCTCATCCATGTCTTCATCGCCCACCTTCGAGATGCCGTGGGTGATGTAGTTGACCACGTCGAGGCGCGACACGCTCTGGGTCTTGAGGAAGTAGACCGCCTGACTCTCCTGCTCGCTGAACAGCGCCACGAGCACGTTGGCACCGGTTACCTCGCTCTTGCCGGAAGACTGCACGTGAAAAACCGCCCGCTGCAGGACGCGCTGGAAGCCGAGCGTCGGCTGGGTCTCGCGCTCCTCGTCCTCTTCAGGGATCAGCGGCGTGGTGGAATCGATAAATTCGACCAGGTCGCCGCGCAGGCCGCTGATCTCGGCACCGCAGGCCTTGAGCACGCGGATCGCGTCGTTGTTGTCGAGCAGAGCCAGCAGGAGGTGCTCCACTGTCATGAACTCGTGCCTGCGTGCGCGTGCAGCGCGGAAGGCGTCGTTCAGGGTTTGCTCAAGATCCTTGCTCAGCATGGTGTTGCTCCCGGGGTGCTACCCCTCCGATGCCTCGATTTCGCACAGGAGCGGATGCTGGTGCTCCCGGGCGTACTGGTTGACCTGTGCTGCCTTGGTCTCCGCGATGTCACGCGTGTAGATGCCACAGACTCCCTTGCCGCGGGTATGCACAGTGAGCATGACCTGCGTGGCCTGCTCGCGGTTCATGGAGAAAAAGGTTTCGAGCACCTCGACGACGAACTCCATCGGGGTGTAATCATCGTTCAGCAGGACCACCTTGAACAAGGGTGGTTTTTTAAGCGCCGGCTTGGCATCCTGAACGGCGGTGCCGCTGTCCGAGTCAGAGTCGGGTTTCGACGCCACTACCCGTACCACGGCCGGCCACTGATCTCTGATAGACACGATGTAGGTCTCACGCTCCTGTAGCGACATGCTTCTCCTTCATTATAAGGCTTTTACGGTCGAAACCCAGTGCCAGTGATGAGCCAGCGGGCGCGATCCCGCGGCAGCCGTTCAGGCCCGGAAAACGAAAAAAGGCCCGCCGAGGCGAGCCCTTGACACGCCGCAGCGGTACTACATCTGCGCGATCATCTTCTCACCGAAACCAGAGCAGCTGACAAGCTCGGCACCCTCCATCAGGCGCTCGAAATCATAGGTTACGGTGCGGTTCTGGATGGCGCCATTCATGCCCTTGATGATGAGGTCGGCGGCCTCGTTCCAGCCCATGTGCCGCAGCATCATCTCTGCCGACAGGATCAGCGAACCCGGGTTGACCTTGTCCTGCCCGGCGTATTTCGGCGCCGTGCCGTGGGTCGCCTCGAACAGTGCCACCGTGTCCGACAGGTTGGCGCCGGGCGCGATGCCGATACCGCCGACCTGGGCCGCGAGGGCGTCGGACAGGTAGTCCCCATTCAGGTTGAGCGTGGCCACGACACTGTAATCGGTCGGTCGCGACAGGATCTGCTGCAGCATGGCATCGGCGATGACATCCTTGATCACAATGTCCTTGCCGGTCTGCGGATTCTTCAGGCTCATCCACGGGCCACCGTCCAGCAGCTGCGCACCGAACTCCTCCTTCGCCAGCTGGTAGCCCCAGTCGCGGAAGGCGCCTTCGGTGAACTTCATGATATTGCCCTTGTGCACCAGCGTTACCGAGGGCAGGTCCTGGTCGATGGCATACTGGATGGCCTTGCGCACCAGGCGCTTCGTGCCCTCTTCCGAGACAGGCTTGACCCCGATGCCGACCTGCTGCGGAAAGCGGATCTTGGTCACGCCCATCTCGTTGATCAGGAAGTCGACCACCTTCTGTGCCTCATCGGAGCCGGCCTGGTACTCGATGCCGGCGTAGATGTCCTCGGAGTTCTCGCGGAAGATCACCATGTTGCAGTCGCCGGGTCGCTTCACCGGCGAAGGCACCCCTTCGAACCAGCGCACCGGGCGCAGGCAGGTATACAGGTCGAGCTCCTGGCGCAGCGCCACGTTCAAGGAGCGGAAGCCGCCACCCACGGGCGTTGTCAGCGGTCCCTTGATGCCCACGGAGTATTCCTTTATCGCCTCCAGGGTCTCCTCCGGGAACCAGTCTCCCTCGTAGAGCTCGGCGGCCTTTTCACCCGTATAGATCTCCATCCAGGAAATCTTCCTGCTGCCGCTGTAGGCCTTCTCCACCGCGGCATCCACGACCCGGAGCATGACCGGGCTGATGTCGACGCCGATGCCGTCACCCTCGATGTAGGGGATAATCGGGTTGTCCGGGACGTTGAGGCTGAAATCGTCGTTGACCGTGATGCGTTCACCCACGTCGGGCACCTGGATGTGCTTGTAACCCATTGATCTACTCCAAAACGTTATGGTTCGATAGAAAGCGATGTGGCATCCCTGCACCTTGGGTTCCAGTGGAGCACTCGCCAAAAGCGGGAACAAGTGTACCAGATTTGTCCACGGCGCTCCCGCCGGACAACACAGCCGACCCGGGGAACCGCGTGGCCAGAATCCTTCTTTTCAACAAGCCCTTTCGCGTGCTCAGCCAGTTCACGGATACCGCCGGTAGAAAAACGCTCGCCGACTACCTCAACGCGCCGGGGTTGCGCCCCGCCGGGCGTCTCGATTACGACTCGGAGGGGCTCCTGGTGCTGTGCGATGACGGTCGACTGCAGCAGCGCATTGCCAATCCCCGCCATCGGCACTGGAAGAGGTACTGGGTGCAGGTGGAGGGCCGCATCGACGCGCAGGCGCTCAGCCGGCTCCGCGACGGTGTCACCCTGAAGGATGGACCAACCCTGCCTGCAAGGGCGAGCGCGATTGCGCCGCCGGCCGGGCTCTGGACCCGGGAACCGCCGGTGCGGGAACGGCAGCATGTTCCCGACAGCTGGCTGGAGCTGTCCCTGCAGGAGGGTCGCAACCGGCAGGTCAGGCGCATGACTGCCGAGGTCGGCTTCCCGACCCTGCGCCTGATCCGTCACCGGGTGGGTGACTGGCAGCTATCGGGGCTGGCACCCGGTGAGTCCCGCCAGCTCACCGTTCACCTGCCGATCGGCGCTGGCGGACGTGCCGGCGGGCGACCCCGCAGGCCCGCCCGGCCCCGCGGGGCGGGCCCATGACCACCTGGTGTCCCCACGCCACGGTCGCCACCGTGGTCATCGCCGACGACGGTCGTTATCTGATGGTCGAGGAGCGCGACAGGTACACTCGTGAGCGGGTCTTCAACCAGCCGGCGGGCCACCTGGAACCCGGCGAAAGCCTGCAGGCCGCGGCGCTGCGCGAAACCCTTGAGGAGACCGGCTGGAGCGTCACCCTGACCCGACTTGTCGGGCTGTCCCTGTGGTCGCCGGGGGATGACCTGCCGACCTTCCTGCGCACCACCTTTCTGGCGCGCCCGCTGCGCCGCGAGCCGGACGTCCGCCTCGATCCCGATATCATCGCCGTGCACTGGCTCGACGACGCGGAACTGCGGGCACTTTCTGCTAGAATGCGCAGTCCCCTGGTGCTGGCGTCCATCGAGCGCGCCCGCAGCGGATCCGTGTACCCCCTGGACAGCATTTTCGATCCATGACAAACGCCACAACCAGAGTCATCGTCGGCATGTCCGGCGGCGTCGATTCCTCGGTCAGCGCTCTGCTGCTCAAGCGCGCGGGCTATGCCGTGGAAGGCCTGTTCATGAAGAACTGGGACGAGGACGACGGTACCGAGTACTGTACCGCCAAGGCCGACTACGCCGACGCGCAGGCGGTGGCGGATCGAATCGGCATTGTGCTGCACGGCGCCAACTTTGCCGCAGAATACTGGGACAACGTGTTCGAGCACTTTCTCGCGGAATACCGTGCCGGTCGCACGCCCAACCCCGACATACTGTGCAACCGCGAAATCAAGTTCCGGGCCTTTCTCGACTATGCCCTGATGCTGGGGGCCGACTGCATCGCCACCGGTCACTATACCCGCCGCGGCGAGCGCGACGGCAAGGCGACACTGCTCAAGGGCGCAGACGACAACAAGGACCAGAGCTACTTTCTGCACGCCGTGGATCACGACGCGCTGGCCCGCACGCTGTTCCCCATTGGCGACATGCCAAAGCCCGAGGTGCGCGCACTCGCCGCGGCAGAGGGCCTGGTCACCCACGACAAGAAGGATTCCACCGGCATCTGCTTTATCGGCGAACGCCGTTTCCGGGACTTCCTGCAGCAGTACCTGCCGGCGCAGCCCGGCCGCATTGTCAGCGCCGACGGCGATGACCTTGGCGCACACCAGGGGCTGATGTACCACACCATCGGCCAGCGCCAGGGCCTGGGTATCGGCGGACGCGCCGACGCCGGCGAGGC